>CALZEZ010000070.1 GCA_945643825.1 uncultured Lachnospiraceae bacterium | reverse complement strand
CCAGATCATATATTTCTTTTTTCAGTACCGCCTCCAAACCAAAATGGCAGGGCGCAATTAATTCCATTTTTCTCATAGATGTATTTTACTTGGTATCCCTCTACAATGCAAGAGGGAGATGTCATCTGACACCTCCCTCCTTTAGAACCACTAGAACTCTCTGTTGTTATCCTTCTGCTTGTTGTTGTCGCAGTTGTTAGCCTTGTTCTGATTGTTCTGATTGTTCTGATTGTTTTTCTGATTATTGTTCTGATTGTTCTGGTTCTGTTTCTCGTTGTTCTGATTTAAATTAGACATTTTAATACCCTCCTTCTTGAATTTGGTACAGGAGTAGTATGTGCACTATTTTTAAATCTATTCATTCAACTTTTCATTTATGACAAAAGATCCCGAATCAGACGGAAAAGCAGCACTATCGTCGATATGATCAGAATCACAGGAAGCAGGTACCACAATGCAGATACCAGCAAACCAACTACCAGGAATAGCACAATTCCAAAAAGCACCATGCCAAACCATCTCGGGAATGTAAACTCGCGTTGCCCGAAACGGAACGTCATGCTCGCTTCACTGCGTTGCTGCTCCTCGTCATCCTCCGGCGTTCCCATATGCTCCTGAGCCTGATAGATTGTCTTTGCAAGCAGTCTGGGATCTCCAAGCTGTTCCAATATCTCCTGCTCACTCTTGCCACTGCGCATCTGTATCTCAAAGTATTCCTGATAATAACTGATCGTCTCCTGCAGTGTCGTTCCATCCACTCTGCCACTCAGATTCTGTTTTAGTTTTTCCAAAAATTCGTAACGATCTCTCATATTGTATCCATTCCATCTCCGGTCTGCAGCTTCTTTGCCACATTAAGCGGATCCTGCATTAATCTGGCCATCATCCAGAATGATTGAAGTACCATTTTTTCTTTATTGCAGTCTCCTGTGTTACGTCCCACATCATGAAACAGATTATCCTGATTCATCTGCCACACATACAAATCAATCAAGGAATATCCTTCCACCTTAAGAGATTCATCCAGATTATGAAACTGCATATAATGTGTGTACGCATGATATAAATTCTCATGACAAAGGAATTCGCTCCACAGCTTATCTGCAAATTTCTGATCAAGACCGGCATACTCTGCCAGCAAGACCAGACTCTGGTATATTTTTATTTTTCCTCCCTGAAAAATGATGTTCGACATATCCTACCTCATCCACTTAACCCGCCTGTGGTCTGTGCTCCCGCTTACGACGGTTATGCCAGTCTACAATAGAATCTGTGCTATAGACAATCGCATACATCACACTGCCGAGTAATAAAGCAGTAACGACATCCCAGACGGAATGCTGCTTAATAAACATCGTTGACAGAATAATCAAAATACATAATATCAGCGAAGACCTCTTTATCCAGTTTTTCTTTTCAAATCTTTTACTTTTTACTATTGCGAAATGTGCGCCGAGGGAATTATAAACATGGATACTCGGCCATAGGTTTGTAGGTGTATCGGTCTGATACAACCATGCTACCCACTGTGTCAGAAAATTATTCCGCGGCATAACACGCGGACGCAAATGGTGTCCGTTTGGGAAAAACGTGGATATCAGAAGAAAAATCGTCATTCCGGTAAAAAGGAAAATACAAATCTTCCGGTAATCCTCCTTATCCTTAAAGAAAAAATAAATAACGACAATCGCAATATATAGGAACCACGTAAAATATGGAATCACAAACCACTCGCAAAAAGGTATATGATCATCAAGAGATACATGAATAACCTGATAACCTCTTGTTACCGATTTCTCCAGTTTACTGAACCATACGAGATAAAGCAGCCCATACACCAGCAGGGGGATAGCATGCTTATACTGATAATAAAATTTTTTCATAAAACATCCTCAAAAAGACTTACATAATCATGGAAATCTGCTCGTCTTCGCACCAGACAGTGATATCATCCGCCTTTACATACACTTCTCCGTCCGTATGTACCCATAATGGCTCTGATGTTCTGATCCGAACCTTCTTCGCACGATATTGATCAATATAGGGGAACATGAACTGTTTACCCTTTAAAGCTGTCGGAAGAGCCAGAAAGACCAATGCTTTCGGAATATTTCCAACCACACAGAGATCCAGACTGCCATCGTGGTAGCTGGCATCCGGTCCAAACATAAATCCGCCACCCTCATATTTGTGATTCATACAAGCCACAAACAGAAAACGCTTCAGATGAATCGGCTCCTTATCATCCAGATACAGATCACAGGAAACCTTTCTTGCCTTGATAATCTGCTTCACCGCAATCATAAGATAGACTAGCTTTCCTAACCTCATACGATTCAGCGTTTCCTTCAATTTAGAATGAAGCGCTTCCTCACAGACAGCAGCATCAAACCCAATTCCACAGCTCACATTAAATCGCTTGGTTTTGGCAAATTCATCCTCACGATATAATATGCTGTGTTCCTCTCCTACATGCTGAAACCGGAGACTTCCCACATCCATCGGCTCCCCTGAATTCCCATTCAGTATTTTGTCAATAAGCTCTGACGGTTTTCCGGTAAGCTTCATATCCCGTGCAAGATCATTACTTGAACCGCTCGGAATATATCCGATACGAACCATATCCAGTTTCTTAATACCGGATATCACTTCGTTCATGGTTCCGTCACCACCAAATACCAGAATATCTACCCTTTCGGTTGCATGCTCGGTAAGCTCCTGCACCTTCTTCTGTATCTGTCCATAGCCCTCTGAAAAAAACACCTCATAGGCAACCTTGCGATGGTTCAGTACCTTCTGACATTCTTCCCAGATGCGTATTCCTCTGCCTGACTTTGATGCCGGATTCACAATAATATGATACATGGCACCCTCCTCATCTTGTATCATCGCTATTCTATCAGTATTCCATACGTAAGTAAAGTTAAAAAATTATTAATATTTACAGCATGAAAAAGCTATGCTATAATAATGAAAATTTTTATCACATTAGTGCGGTAAAATCACTGACAAGAAAGCGAGGAGCAACAAATGTATTCTTTTGATGAAGTGCAAAAGGCTGATCCCGAAATTGCCCAGGCCATTGTAGATGAGCAGAACAGACAAAACTCACATATTGAGTTAATTGCATCTGAAAACTGGGTAAGTAAGGCTGTAATGGCAGCAATGGGAAGCCCCTTAACCAATAAGTATGCAGAGGGATATCCCGGAAAGAGATATTATGGTGGCTGCGATTATGTCGATGTTGTGGAAACACTGGCAATCGAGCGTGCTAAGGAATTATTCGGCTGTGACTACGCAAATGTTCAGCCTCATTCCGGTGCACAGGCAAATTTTGCAGTTCAGTTTGCCGTATGCGAACCCGGTGATACCATCATGGGAATGAATCTGGATCATGGCGGACATCTGACACACGGAAGCCCGGTAAATGTATCCGGAAAATATTTCAAAATCGTACCTTATGGGGTCGATGAAAACGGATTTCTGGATTACGACAGAATGCGTGAGCTTGCTCTTGCCAATAAACCAAAAATGATCATTGCAGGAGCTTCTGCCTATGCGCGCACCATCGACTTCAAGAAATTCCGTGAGGTTGCCGATGAAGTAGGCGCTGTGCTCATGGTAGATATGGCTCACATCGCCGGTCTGGTTGCAGCCGGACTCCATCCAAGTCCGATTCCCTATGCTGACGTTGTCACCACTACCACTCATAAGACATTACGTGGTCCTCGTGGTGGATTAATCCTATGTAATAAGGAAGCAAATGAACGTTTCAACTTCAATAAGGCTATTTTCCCCGGTATCCAGGGTGGTCCTCTGATGCATGTAATTGCCGGTAAGGCAGTCTGCTTCAAGGAGGCTCTCTCTGATGAGTTCAAGCTTTACCAGAAGGGCATCATTGATAACGCGCAGGCACTTTGCAAAGGTTTGATCAGCAGAGGCGTCAAGATTGTATCCGGCGGAACCGATAATCATTTGATGCTTGTTGATCTTACACCGGACGGACTTACCGGAAAAGCTATCGAGAAGCTGTTAGATCAGGCACATATTACAGCTAATAAGAATACCATTCCGAATGATCCTCAGAAGCCATTTGTTACAAGCGGCATTCGTCTTGGTACACCGGCAGTTACCTCCCGTGGCATGAATACCGATGATATGGATCAGATTGCAGAAGCTATCGCACTCATTATCAAGGGTGGAGAAGAAAAGGTTCCTGTTGCACGTGAGATTGTTCAGAAGCTCACAGACAAGTATCCGTTAATCTAATAATAGTAAAGTATTTGCCCCTACCAATATTGGCAGGGGCATTTGTTTTCCGAAATTGCAGCCCGCATTTCTACATAACATCCACAGGCTCTGCAAAGTCCATTTATCAACTTTTCACATTCTTTACATCTTTCCAGACGTTTCTCGTACAGCTCCTGCGAAGACTTCCTCTCCGGTTCGAGCTCTTCGAGATAATCCTGAAGATTCTGATAATAGGTCTCTTTTGTCATCTCGCGAAGTAAACATTTCTTACAAACACGAAGCTCACCTGATTCAGACATAGATTCTCTCCTCTTTTGGTATCATCAGAATCTGTTCGGCAAGAATCGAGGCAATTCGCTCATTACCTTCATCCGACGGGTGCAATCCATCATACGTCATCCAGCCCGCAGCGGACGGGTAGGGATACTCATCCTCGATGGGATCGAAATCATACTGCACATACTCCGGGTATTCGATGTTACGGTATTCTCCGTCTACCTTTATCTTCTTAAAGTGTAACACATTTCCCTGTTTAAATCCGCTGAGACGATGAAGGTCAATGGCTTCTACCCATTCACAGCTATCTGCACAGCGGAATATTTTATCTGAAATATCCTTTAGCTTCTGACCATTCTGCTTTGCATAGCTTCCATGTGCATTATTTGTCGGATCAAGAATATACACAAAATCACCACGCTCCACAGGATTCATCACAATAATACGCGCATCGGGATTCTTCTCATGAATCCGATCCAGAATGATACCCATATGACCAACAATTGTGCCCTTCTTACGAAGAATAAAATCCTCTGCCGAACCACAGGGAACACCCTCATTCCAATCGTTCGTGCCAAGAAGAATGGTAAACAGATCCGCCTGCGGTATTTCCACATCCAAAAAGTTCTCTGTTACGGATCCATTTATTCCCAGATTCAAAATCTCCATATCATATCTCTGTTCGCATTTTATCTGAGTACGACTCAAATAGCCCTTCTTCACACGATGATCCGTCTCATCCAGATGATCATTCAAATACGTGAAGGAATCTCCAATTGCACACCATACCAGCTTCTCTCTGTTTGGATTACGTTCTATCAGATTACGAATCTCCTGCATGCGATAATCCATCTCGTCAATGATGTCGGCACATTTCTTCAGCTCGGCTGCAATATATTCCGGATTTTCCACATCATGCTTGTATTTGAGCTTATGATCCAGGCTCGCCCAGAAATCCATGGCAATCGTGCGAAACTGAACCTCAACCTTCATATGCTTCTTCTCCGTGGATAGAAAAATAGGAACATCCACAATCAGATGAAGGCTTCGATATCCGTTGGGTTTGGGATTGGCAATATAATCCTTCTTCTCGATTAAAACAATATCGTCCTGTCTCAATAACATTTCCGACAGAATATAAATATCCTCCGGAAAAGAACAGATCACACGGATTCCTGCAATATCAGCAAGATTTTTCTCGATGCTGTCGATAGTCAGCGGATATCCTTTCCTCTCCAGCTTCTCGATAATGCTGGCAGGTTTTTTCAGTCGTGTCTTAATTGATTCAAATGGATTACGATTATACCGAATCGAGAACTCTTCATTTAAAACCTTAAATTTTGTCTCTATCTCCATTAAGGCACAGCGATACTTAGTCATCAGCTCCATAAAGGGCTTTGCCTTTGTAAATATCTCCGTCACGGACTGGTCTATCATTTCTTCATATATTGCATCTTTCATTGTCACTACTTCCCTATTTCAATCTTCTGAGGTAAACACGGCATAAAAACAAGCTGATCACAAAGGACAATGCAAAAGAGAATGGCTGCGCTTCCTGAATGCCTGCCATGCCTCTAATATTTGCCAGAATAAAAAGTGTTGGAATAAAAATAACACCACTTCTAAGGCTTGAACTAAAGCTCGCAAGTAGTTTGGCACCAGTACTCTGAAAGCCCATCTCAACAAGCATCGTGAGAGGAACAAAGAGATGTCCAACACACATTAATCGAAGTGCCCGAATACCTAGCATAATTACCTGTTCATCATCCCGCAGCTTCTGGATCAGCGGGGCTGCATAGATAAAAATCGGAATGGATCCCAGAAGCAGCACACATTCCGCACCGACTAATGCAGACCAGAATGCCTTGCGCACGCGTTCCTTCTTATCTGCTCCGAAATTAAAGCTGCTGATTGGTTGAAAGCCTTGTCCAATTCCAATCGCAATCGCCATCGGGAAAAAGCTGATTCTCGATACGATACTCATTGCGGCAACCGCTTCATCCCCATAGATTCCTGCCATGCGATTCAAACACATCGTTGCCACACTGTTAAGTCCCTGGCGAAGCAAACTTGGAAAACCTGTCCCAAGAATGTTGCCAACTGTTTTAACATCTTTTGCAACATATCGAATCGATATCCTGGTCTGTGTTTTCCCACACAAAAACATACTGAGTAAAATACAAAAGCTGATAAACTGTGACACAGCAGTCGATATACCAGCTCCGGCAATTCCGAGCTTAAATCCGAACATGAGAATGGCATCACCGCATATGTTGAGGACTGCACCGGTCATCATACCGATTGTACCAAGCTTTGCTTTTCCCTCATACCGAAGCAAATTATTCATCGTAAAGCTTGAAGTAAAAAAGGGCGCTGAAAGAATCACATAAAAAATATAGATTCTGGCATAAGGTGCAATTGTTGGCGTACTACCAAGAATCCTAAGTAAGGGATCCATAAATAAATAGCTCAAAATCGCCATAAGCATTCCCAAGCCAAAAGACAGAAAAAAGCCGGTTGAGGTATATCTGGTCGCCTCTTCAAGCTGCTTGGCACCAAGCTTTCTGGACATGATACTGCCGGCACCCTGTCCGCACATAAATGCAAGCGCCTGT
>CALZEZ010000069.1 GCA_945643825.1 uncultured Lachnospiraceae bacterium | reverse complement strand
AATAAATATCAACGAGCTGTCCAATGATAAGGTTGAGGAATGGATAAAGTGGGAAGGGTAAGAACACGAGCAAAAATCATTGTTTCATTTGTGGCTGTTATTGTTTTGTTGATTGGTCTGTTCATCATATATAGATATAACTACATTCCACATAGGAAATACTCCAATAGTGACTTCGGGATAACGCCATATGTCAGTTCATTTGACAAGGACTCGGATGGAATTGATGACCAAACAGATATATTAATAGGCGTACGAGCATATTTGGATTCCAAACCGAAATATAAAAGTAAATATTATACAACCGGTTATCCCGATGATGAATATGGGGTTTGTACGGATGTGGTTGTTAACGGACTGCTTGAAGCTGGATATGATCTGAGAGAATTAGTGGATGCAGATATAAAGCAGTATCCGGATGATTATCATATAGAATCGCCTGACAAAAATATTGATTTTAGAAGAGTCGTGAATCTAAAGGTTTACTTTAGAAAAAATGCGATATCATTAACAACGGACATAACGAAAATAGAGGAATGGCAGGCCGGAGATATTGTGGTTTGGGAACATCATGTTGGAATCATTTCGGATAACAGAAATGCACAGGGGATTCCGTTTGTTCTGCATAATGCTTCAGTATTTCAGGCAGATTATGAGGAAGATATATTGAGTATGTGGGGAAAAATCATCGGACACTATAGAATATCATAGAAAGAGGATACAAGATTTGAATGAAGCTTGCTTTAAACACTGGCAGTGATTCCGGCGGTTCACCAAAGTGATAGAGAACGCACCTGCTCGATCCAGGTGATCTCGGAGCATGCGGCATTCGGTAAATGGAATCCTGCGCATCAATGAGCAGTTTTTTTATTTTCATAATGCAAAAGGTTATTGGGAAGGGGACGAAGGACGCTCATTTCCAAGACAATATGCCTGGACGCAATGCTTTTTTGAAGATGGCTCGCTGATGCTGTCCGTAGCAGACATTCCGATGGCAGGGTTTCGTTTTACCGGTGTGATAGGCGTTATCCTGTGGAACGGGAAGAAATCGATATGGAATTGGAAGTATGTCTGCTGGAAAGCGTCAAATGTTCTCTGAAAGCGCCGGTATCCGGAAATATGAATAGAACGATTCGGGAAGGAGCAGCCTGCAGGGCTCGGTACCGTTTCTGTAAAAAAGGAAGCACTGTTTTTTGCTTTGAAACAGTGCTTCCTTTGAATATGAATATCCATGAGTTGGTGAATAGAGGTAAATGAGATTTAAATAATTGACATATGTTGAGCAAGTGCTTAATATAGAGCTTACTAGATAAAAAGATTGGAGGTACATAAATGGCAGCGATCATTGGCGCAATTTTGATGTTGATTGTAATTATATTAAGCATTCTCCTGATTTTTGGATTACCCTTGGGAGAGCTGACAATGGGAGGCAGGTATAAAGTGTTTCCGAAGAAATTGAGAATCATGCTGGTATCACAGCTCGTGACTCAAGTTTTTCTTTGTATTATTATCCTGCAGACAGGGGGATATCTCCCGCTATGGTTTCCTTTTACGGGGACTCGAATCATTTGCATTGCCGCGGCTGCGTATCTTTCGCTAAATACTGTTATGAATTTGATTTCAACAAGCAGGAAAGAGAAATTGATTATGACGCCGCTGTCCTTATTGGCAGCGATCTGTTTTTGGACGACAGCATTGTAAATACAAAGAAGCAATTGACGTAAAAAGCCAGTTGCTTTCTTTTTTTTGTTGACAATCTAACGAGCGTTAGATAAAATAACCTAACATTCGAAGGGAGTACGTTGAGTTAGAGCACAAGAGAATTTCTTTTGTGAAAGAGAACCAGATCAGTGATGAAAGAAGCCTTATAATTATATTTGAAGGAGAGAAAATAATGATTGGCAAAAATGTTAAAACAGGAGTTGGTATCCTTGCAGAAAATGTGCCTATGATGGTTGCGTTCTATCGTGATACGTTAGGGTTCGAGACAGATTGGGATGGTGGAGATTTTGCAGAATTTCATACAGCGAGCGGAAGATTATCCCTGTTCATGTACAGTCGCGAGCAATTTGCTAAGGCCATTAATGAGGAGTATCAGAAACCACTTGGCATTAATCAGACCTTTGAGATTGGTATGTGGCTGCCGACGTATGCAGATGTCGATGCGGAATATGAACGGTTATCCAAACTGAATGTGAACTTCCCGACAGGTGGACCGGTAACCTTTCCTTTTGGAATCAGGAATTTCTATGTTGCCGACCCGGAAGGCAATCTGTTGGAGATAGGAAGTGACAATCCGGGCACAGAAAATTAGGGCAGGAAAAAAGTCTATCTGCTGGATCTTAATATGACATGCTGGTGACATATTATCTTTGTTAAGATTTGGAAAAAGCTTTTCGGAGGATAACCATTTTGGAATTGCTCTTTTCATGCCGATCATTTTTCACAAGCCATATAAATATGGCTTTGGCTATATTGTGCCGCAGGCGTCACAAAGTAGCTCTGAAAGACGCATATGCGTCTTTTGTCCTTACGACGCAAGCGTCTGCGGAATGGAGAGTAGGATGAATGAAAACAAGAGAAAAGTTGCTCAGAAACGGAGATTCGCATGAAAAATCTTGAATGCTTACAGCGGGCAGTCGATTATATGGAAGAGCATTTGAATCGTTCGATGAACATGACCGAAATAGCAGAGGCTTCCTATCTGTCGGAGAGAACCCTGGCAGAGCTTTTTAGTTCGATGACTGGCATGTCTGTGATGGATTATGTCAGAAAACGCAGATTGTCTTTAGCTGCAGAGGATATATTACATACGGAAGAGAAAATCCTCGACATTTCTTATAGATACGGTTATGAATCGCAGGAAGGCTTCTCAAGAGCCTTCCGTCGTTTTCATGGTATTTCTCCACAGCAATTGTGAAAAAAGGGTGGAGACTACACGGCTGTTGCGTGTCTTAGGTTTGTGAACAACAACGTGGTTGGCGAAAATGTGAGTAAGGGCTATCGTGTGTTGGAGAATGGCCCGGTTTATCACACGCTCGAGATGGACAACGTGGTAGATTGGTTTCGAAAGGTGCTAGGATGGATTGCCAACATTGATGCAAGAAACGACGATGGCGCGGGCACCTTTGGCTGTGCCATGCCCATTGCAGATCCGGTTGCAAGTGAGAGGATGAATTCCTTTCTTGGATTCTCACTTCTTTACGGCGAACCATTAAAAAGAGTTATTGGATATTTGACGGTGGACAGTGTCGATAATCTGCGGGAAACGATTTTGCAAAATGGCTGGGATAAGGTGACTGAGATCAGGCAGACCCCGTGGGGAGCAAGGGAATGCTCTGTGATGACTCCCGATGGTGGAATTCTTGTTTTTTCCAGCTACGAGGAAATCTGATAGTTGACAACGCTGTGCAGAAACGGTCAAGACATGAATTCGTATTTTTCTTATAATGTAGACATAAAACAAATGGAGGTGCTTTATGAGAGCAGAATACGAAGCAAGAGGATATGTAGTATTAGAGAATGGCCCGGTTTATTATGCAAGGGATATCGACAAAACAATTGAATGGTTCGAGAATACGTTAGGCTGGTATGGAACTGTTGATGCGCGAGAAGAGAATGGTGACGCTATTTTTGCAGGCATTGTACCGATACCGAATGAGATTACAGAAGCGCAGAACCTGACCTATATCGGCTTTAGTCTGTTTCGCGGAGAGCCATCGGATCGTGTTGTTGGATTCATCACCGTGGATGATGCAAAGAAGGCTTATGATTATGTTGTTGCGAGCGGATGGGAGGAGCATTCGGAAATTGTAGAACAACCTTGGGGAGGCACGGAATTTGAAGTGACTACCATAGATGGAAGTAAGCTTCGGATTGCAAGTTACTAATCCTTTTTATTTCTTTCTTGACATTATCCAACGTTGGATATACAATCAACATTAGATATAGAAAACAAGAAGGGCACTACGATGGTCAGAGGACTCATTTTATACTATCTAAATATAAAACCGACGCATGGCTATGAGATACAGCGCTTCATCCAGATCTCCGGCATGGATAACTGGGCGAAGGTACAGTCCGGTTCCATATACTATGCTTTGAATAAGCTGGAGAAGGAGAAGCACATTCAGGTGCTGCGGGAGGAGAGAACCGGTTCAAGAATCCGCAAAATCTATGAGATCACAGAGTCCGGGCGGCAGGAGCTGTCCAAGGAGATGCGGGAGGAGCTAGCAACGCCGATCATGGAAACCGGCTCCTTAAAGTACATCATATATCCGATGATCAGTGTGTTACCCGTACCCGAGACGAGAAAGCTCATCGAGAAACATATTTCTGATTTACAGGAGAAAAAGAAGTATTGGGAAAGCTGGCAGGATGTCAAATGTGGGGTAGATGCCACAAAGCTTACCAAAATATCGTTTGATATGACGATTCATGCGCTGCAAGACCAGATTGCCTGGCATGAGGAGCTGCTTAGCCACCTCGAGGATTACCGCGAAGAAGCAGGAGATATGGAGCGGATGATACAAGCCTTTGAACCGGATAGTGTTACCGAGGATGAGTCAGCCGGCGTGGGGGCGAAGGAAATGCAGGAGAGACTTGCCATGATTGAGAAGATTAAGGAATCGGTTGAGTCAGATCCACAGAAGGCATTGGAAGAATTGAATGAGATTATGGACAGGATGCGTAAGCAATCAAAATAGGAAGAGGGGGAATCCCCTTTTTCTAAAAACAATATATCCAAGATTGGATAATAAACGTATAACAACCAACCTTAAACAAAGAAGAAAGGACGAATTGAAATGATAGAGAAACTGGTTGAAATCAAGGAATTTGAAAAAAGCTATGGCGAACGCAAGGTGGTCGATAAACTTTGCTTTGCGATTAAAGCGGGGGAAATTATTGGACTGCTCGGACCAAACGGCGCCGGAAAGAGTACTACGATCAAAATGCTGACCGGGATTGAGGCTTGTGATGGCGGAGAGCTTTTCTTTCAGGGGAAAAAAGTGGAGAGGAGCAGAGATTCCATTAAGAGAGAGCTGGGACTCGTGCCACAGGATATTGCGGTATATGGAGATATGAGCGCTTACGAGAATGTAAAATTTTTCTGCTCGCTCTACGGATTTCGCGGGAAGGAACTGGAGAGCAGAGTACAGGAAGCGCTGGAATTCGTTGCACTGTGGGATAGACGAAAGGACAGACCCGGAAAATTCTCCGGTGGAATGAAAAGACGCCTGAATATTGCATGCTCCATTGCACACAGCCCGAAGCTCCTGATCATGGATGAGCCAACCGTCGGAATCGACCCGCAGTCGCGCAACTATATTCTTGAAGCAATCCGGACTCTAAATAAGCGCGGTACGACAGTAATCTATGTTTCACACTATATGGAAGAGATTGAAGCATTGTGTGACCGGATTCTGATTATGGATCATGGTCAGCTGAAGGTGGATGAGGAGAAGGAAGAACTAAAGAGACAATACCGGAACGAGGGCTACCAGTCATTAGAGGATATCTTCTTAAAGCTGACAGGAATCAGTCTGCGGGACGAGGAGGAATAGAAAAATGCATGTGTTTCGAACATTGTTACTTTCGAATCTAAAAAGAAGACTGACGGACGGCTTTGCAGTCGGATATAATATCATTTTTCCGCTTGTGATGATCGGACTTCTGGGGTTGCTGTGCAAGGGCTTGTTCCAAAACGAGATTGCAACCGGCTTTCAATACTACGGAGTGGTTATGACTCCCTTTTGTATCTTTTTGTCTGTCATTACGGCAGCCTATGCAGGAAAGGACGACGCCTTCGCACAGACAGCGGACAGAATTCTGATTGCACCCGTGTCGAATGCAGCCATCGTGTGCTCGAAGGTGCTTGCAGAGCTTCTTGTGTTTGCGGGCTGCTCCTTTGTGGTTCTTATTGCAACTGTTCTTTTTTGGAAAGTATGCAGCCTACGGGATATGCTCGGTATTCTCGTTTTGTATCTGGCGATTTCTTATCTTACGGCGGCTGTCGGCACCTATCTTGGATTGGGAATGAAGGATTTTCTGAAACTAAAAAATATTCTCAACATTCCGATTCTGATTTTCGCAGTTCTGGGTGGATGCTTTTATCCGCTTGGAACATGGAACAAGCTTTTTTTGGTTGTGCTCAACTTGTCACCTCTGCGCTGGATCAACCGGTGCCAGTTCCTGCTGATCTATGACAACAACCGAAGTCTGTTGTACATATTGAGTCTGATTATGATTATTGTGGCAAGCGTGATAATGCTTTTGACAATTCTTTGTTTTAAAAAGGAGGAATACGGCAATGGTGAGTTACCTGGTTATGAAGAATAACATAAGACGTTCCATGAAGAAGAAAAGCACCTGGTTAGGCATGCTCCTAATTCCGCTTTTGCTTATCATCACCGGCTCTGTCAGTGTAAGAATGGAGAACAAACAAATACGGGTTGGCATCCTTGGAAGCGCGGAATATGTGCAGGCGATGTCGGTGGAGCTTGGCACCATGGAGGGTGTGCTGTTTGAGGAGGCAAGAGAGGATACCATTCATACAGATAGACTTATGGGAAAATATCATGTGGTTTTACAGGAAGGAAAAGACAGCGATGATTTGTCGCAGCTTCACGCGTTTATTGCCGAGCGACCTGAACAGGGGATAGCACAGTTAAATGCAAGGAAGCGGATGGTATCCATGCTTCTGACTATATACATGACGGTTTCAACCTTGTATGCCATGGGATATCTGCGGGACAAAAGAGAGGGCGCGGTGGAGAGAGTGCATGTCTGCGGTGGAAGAAAAGGCAGCTATCTGCTCGGTTGCTTTGGCTCCTGCGTGATGATCACGGGTGTGCAGCTGGTATTCGTTTTGCTTTGCTGGAAGCTTTTTGACAGTAATTTTACCTACTCTATTATTGAAATGGGAAAGCTGTTTGCCTTCATTCTTGTGGTATCCAATCTGTATGGTATTGTAGTAACGAGAATCAGTAAATCCGAAATGATGGCAGGAATACTGGGCTCCTCTGGGGCTGCGCTGTTTTCTATGTTAGGCGGCACCTTCGTTGCCGTAGAGCAAATGCCGCATTTTTTGCAGCTGATGAGCTACGTTAGTCCCATGAGCTGGCTGATGCATTTTCTTGCGTAGGGTCTTCATTTTTTCTTAAGTTGACGACTGCTTCCCATTCACGATATTCTAGGGTAAAAGATTAATTTTGTCAAAAGGG
>CALZEZ010000068.1 GCA_945643825.1 uncultured Lachnospiraceae bacterium | reverse complement strand
ACCCTGCCGGATGGATTCTGGTGGGCTTTCTCATGGATCCCCGTACCGGCCTTGGACGCTGGAGACAGTTTACGATTTCCAACTATCAGCTCATGGAGAAGCTGATGGAAGCCTGCCGCACCATGTCAACAGAAGAGATTCTGCAGCTTCCGGATGTGGTGGAGCGAATTGAAGTATACAACGAGCAGACAGAGAAATTTAAACAGATGGTAGCAGAGCATACCCGTGTGGATGGCAATGTGATCATCTCGGATCTGCGCGGCGTGGATCCGATCTATACCGGCAACCGGTTCATGATTTACAGCATGTATCCCGAACAGAATGTCTCTGCCTGGATTGTAAGCGGGCGTGGCGGTCAGGGCTGCTCTGCGGCAGTTGGCTACAGCATCCTGAACAGAACCTGCACGATCGATGTGGGCAGCCTCATGCTCAAATACAACGGCGGCGGACACAAAAAGGTGGGCACCTGCCAATTCTCCAATGAAAACATGGAAACAGAGCTTCCGAAGATGTTAGCCGAGCTGTGTGAGATGGCAAATGCCTGATTAGAAAAAGATACTTAAATAAAATGAAAAGAGTTTCCTGAATGCGCTTCTTAGAAAAGCCGCCACCGGGAAACTCTTTTTGTGCAATAAGAGATCGTGGTAGCCTACTCCACCCCTTCTCTCGTCAGATTCTTCAACCAGATATATTTCCGATATCGCGGAATTAAGAACGGCGCTTTCACAATCTCATCTGCGCACATCACCATATACACCACCATAACCGGCCAGTGGAAAACGAAAGCACCCACCAGAGAAATCGGCAGCGCAAGACACCACGTCGCGATGAAGACGCTGATTGCATCATAGATGGAATCGCCCCCTGCCGGAAATACCCCACACGTAAATATTGCATTGAATGAATAAGCGAACATATACAGGACATTGTACGCAATCATCATGACCAGATAATGCTTTGCCAGTGGCTCGAGCACGTAGAACAGATACACAAACGGTCCAATCATGCAAAGTAAAACCGCATTTGCAACGCCACACCAGAAGGACACGATCCAGATCCTTCGCCCATAATCCTTCGCCTTTTCCAACTGATTCTGCCCTAACACGCCACCAAGCATGATTCCGGAACCGCTGGCAAACCCCTGACTCAGACACTGAATCAGGCTTGTCGCTACATTGGTGACAGAGAAAGCTGCAGCAGCCGCGATTCCAAGATGTCCAATGATCGCCGAATGGACAGACATGCTGAGACCCCATGCCAGAGTGCCTGCCAATAGCGGGAGTGCCACTGCAAACATATCCCGCTCAAGTAACCGGGAGAAAGAAAACAGACTTTTTGCATCCGGATGAATACGCCCTCGTTCATAGGATGCGATAACACACCAGACAAAAGCGACAACCTCTACGACAATCGTCGAGTATGCCGAACCGTTTGCTCCAAGAGCCGGAACCCGTCCAAAACCATAAATCAGGAAAAAATCCACAACCATATCTATGACAACCGTCACCGCAGAGATCCATACACTGACCTTAGCCCGACCATCCACCTTCATTAACATCAGATAGCATTGCGAAAATCCCTGAAAAAGGTAAGAAAAGCTGACGATTTTCAGATAACCGGCACCGATGCTTACAAGGGCAGGCTCATCCGTAAAAATCCTCATCAACCCCTCAGAACCCCAGAATGCAAGAGAAAAGAAAACAAGAGTGATAATCAGGGCATATCGAAGGGACATGGCAAGAAGCTTTCTCACAGTATCGGTATCACCCTTGCCATAATACTGCGCGACAAGGACACCCACACCGCCGATCATTGACCCCAGAAATAAAGACATCACAAACGAAACCTGGTTTGCGAGCGATACGGCTGCAACAGCCTCCTGCGTCAGTCTTCCGAGCATCAGAGCATCAGAAGCTCCAACAAGAGCATTCAGAAGTCCTTGCAGGGCAAAAGGTATCGCCAGTGCAAATAATTCTTTGTTAAATTGTTTGTTGTGTTCTATTTTCATTTGTATATTCCCTTCAATATTCAAAACAGATCCAGCATATTATCCAGATAAATTTTCTCCCGCACATGCAGCTGATACTCAGGTCTGGTCATATAATAGAGCAAAAATTCCAGAATCAGGGCACTGCCAAGCCCACGACCCTCAATTTTAAAGTTGGAAAAGCCCATTGGCAAATAGATGCTTCTAATATCATTGATACCGATAAAACCGGGATTTGTCATCGCCATAGAAAACTGATAGCCACCTTCTGCGTCCGGAGACGTACATCGGAAGTCGGAAGAATCCTCTCCGAGATTTTTTCGGCTGACTGCCTCGTAACAGGCCTTTCTGTCCTTACAGCCAAAGAAGCAGCATTCATTGCATAAAAATTCCACCTTACTCTTTTGCACATCGGGCACGGTATCCCATTTTTCCAGAGCCTTGTTTAGTCGAAAATCAGGGACAACATAAAGGAAATCATCCCTCCCTAGCTCACGCAAGAGCTGACTGAAATCGGTCAGAACCTTTGTGGTGGTGGAGACAAGATAAAGCCCTGGATAGTTGTTTTTCAAATATTCTAACAACAGATCAGAATGGACGATGACGCCATTTTGAAGCTTTCCGCTTTTCTCAAAAAGAGAGCAGAGTGCGTTGCATTTCATGTCGGCAAGATGCTCTTTTCTAAGAAGCGAATTGCTGAAGGTAAGCCGGGCAGAGATTCCAAACGCCTGCATCAGTGTAAGAACCTCTCCCGGATCCTGGTCACCGATACCGACACGTCCGCCACCCCAGATACAATCCGCCGGAGCACCATAGATTGAGCCGATATCACACCAATCATAGAAATATTCCCGATGTTCCCGGAATAGAGGCAGAAAAACACGATACAGCTCGTAGAACTCAAACAGCCCGGGAAGATGATAGTATGCTTTATTTTTTTGAGATGGATTCATAGGTGTTTCCCTTTTTGGTAAGTTGCTTATTACAGAATACAATATAAATCGATGCAGGAAAAGCAGAACCTGACAAGATACCCCCCCATGGGGTATATTTTAATTTGGTTCATCAGGGTACCTCCTTGTGCAATGAACGATACTCTCTTTGGTGGATAAAGAACACGAACCATTGGTTGAGTGGGTGGAATCAACCGTCAGTTGAGTACTTCTTTATGTAAATAGGAAATTGCTGGCTGGCAGCCGCTTTTTTAGTATATCATGTCGTGCTATACTATGAAATATCACAGACAGTGATTTCTATATCTGAGAAGGGAGTAAAACAGATGGGCAAGCAAGCTTTTACCACACTTTGCTATGTGGAGAAGGATGGAAAATATCTGATGTTACATCGGACCAAAAAAGAAAAGGACATCAACAAGGATAAATACATCGGCATCGGTGGGCATATTGAGCATGGGGAGACGCCGAATGAGTGTATCATACGTGAGGCCCGGGAGGAGACGGGGCTTCGTCTTATAAATCCCAGACTGCGCGGACTCCTGACTTTTGTTATCGATGATATGGATGAATACACCTTTCTCTATACCTGTACAGATTTTGAAGGTACGCTCAAAGAATGTGACGAAGGTGATCTGGAATGGATTCCGAAAGAAAAAATAAAAGACCTGCCCTTATGGGAGGGAGATAAAATCTTCTTCAAAATGCTCGAGGAGAAAGAGGACTTTTTTACACTGAAGCTTGTTTATGTAAACGATAAGCTTGTAGATTATCATTTTGATAAACAGTAGTTTAGCAGAGAAATCCTCTTTCACGCTAAGGCACCTTAGGCAGTTAAACTACTGTTTAACGCAGCTTCTAATGCCTTCAGATCCTCCTCGGTTGTCGACCAGCTTGTCGCAAAACGCACAACAGTATGCGAATCATCCAGATTCTCCCAGAAGCTGAAAACAACCTTCTCCCGAAGACGTTCCAGCTGCTTTTTCTCTAAAATAACAAACTGCTGATTGGTCGGAGAGTCGATGAACAGCTTAAGACCATGCGCAAGAAAAAGCTCCTTCATTTTTTGAGCCATATCAATTGCATGTCGGCCGATCTCGAAGTACAGATCATCGGTAAACAACGTATCAAACTGAATTCCCAGAAGCCGCCCCTTTGCGAGCAGCGCCCCGCGACGCTTCACCGAAGTCAGGAAATGCTTTGGCTTATTTCCTTTCGTGAAAACGACTGCCTCTCCGCACAACGCGCCGACCTTTGTACCGCCGATGTAGAATACATCACAAAGCCTTGCAAGATCGGCAAGCGTCACGTCCGTATCCTTACTCATAAGTCCGTATCCGAGACGCGCACCATCTAAGAAAAGAGGAAGCTGATACTGATGACAGATCTCTGCGATAGCCGTCAGCTCCTCTTTTGAATAAAGAGTACCATATTCCGTCGGATGTGAAATATACACCATTCCGGGAATCGTCATATGCTCGTAATTGTCAATCGCATAGAAATCCGACAGATACTGAGAGAGTACCTCCGCCTTAATTTTTCCATTTTCCTGCGGCACCTCCAAAACCTCATGTCCCGTATATTCAATCGCGCCGGACTCATGCGTGCTCACATGCCCGGTCGTGGCCGCAATGACGCCCTCATAATCGGCAAGCATCGTAGAGATAATGACCGCGTTCGTCTGGGTTCCGCCGACAAGAAACTCCACATCTGCCATTTCCAACCCGATCGCTGCCTTTATCTTATTCTTGGCACTTTCACAATACTTATCAGCCCCATAGCCGGATAAGGGCTCCAGGTTTGTTTCAGCCAGTCGCTTTAAAATAGCCGGATGCGCTCCGGCAATATAATCACTCTCAAAAGATACCATTTGTCTGTCCTCCGTATATTATTCCTGCATTCTCACATGATAAAAATTCTACCACATGTTAAAATAAAATCAAATATTTTGAAAAAGGCTATTGACTAGGACACGATGTAGTACTTTATGCTCGTAATTGTTAGGAGCAGAAAGGAAGGAACACGCATATGAACGACTGTAAAACAGTGACGCAGGTATCCAGAGAGTGCTCGGTTTCACCGAGAATGCTTCGATACTATGAAAAGCTGGGCTTAATCGAAAGTAAGAGAAAAGAAGACTATTCCTACAGAATCTATGATGCGGAGACGGTAGGACGCATCAAAATGATTCTCTTACTCAGAAAGCTCAGAGTTTCTCTAAAAGATATCGAAGCAATCTTAACGGACAAAAAACAGGAGCAGATTCTCAAGATCCTGCAAAACAACATAGCAGAATTGGACGAAGAGATAGAGGCGATGGATACGATTCGCAAGGTTCTTACGATGATTGTGGCCAGATATCGTGAGGAAGAGTACACTCTCTTAGCCGATTCAGAATTAGTCGAAATGATCGAATCCCTTGCTCCTGCAAAAAAACAAATACAGGAGGCAATAACAATGACTGATGTAAACAAAGCAAATGAGGTATTAAATAAGGATCTGAACGTACGAATTTTGATGCTGCCATCCAATACGGTCGCATCCTGTCGCATACAGGGCGAAAATCCGGAGGAAGCGGTAGGAGACAAGGTGACAGAGTTTGTTCAGAGTAGTCGCCTGTTCGAGAAGAAGCCCGATGCAAGAATGTTTGGATTTAACAGTCCAAATCCCGGGATTCTTCCAAACGGAGAGCACGGCTACGAGGTCTATGTCACGATCCCCGAGGACATGGTTCTTCCCGAGGGCTTTGAGAAGAAGCGGATGGAAGGTGGCTTGTATGCAGCTCTGACGATTAATTTTCCTGAATTCCATTTATGGGAAGACCTTATTAAATGGGCAGAAAATCATGAGAAGTATGAGCCCGACTGGAAGGTAGGACCGGAAGTGATGCATGGCATGCTGGAGGAGCACCTCAACTGGATATATGCCGCACATATGGGGTGGCCGGAGAATGGCATTGACGGCCAGATCGATCTGTTACTTCCTATTAAGGTAAGGGGATAAAAACTGGCATAGAAAAAACGAAAATCAGCTTTCCATATGCCATGCCCTATGCTCATAGTGCTTCCACGGCATAGGGATTATCAAAAACACAAAAATATATGCCACACCATTCCATTTTTCTGGAGGGCGTGGCATATATTTTGGGAAAAAGTCAATTGCATATGCCAGTTTTGGACTTTCCCTGGTTAGAGAATGGGGATTTCAACAAAAAAGTATTCAAAGCAGGCATAGAAAAAATCGAAAACAGTATTCTATATGCCGCAATCTGTGCACAGATCATTTCAGTGGCATAGAGATTCCCCAGAACACAAAAATATATGCCATCTCTAAGCAGATACCGTTTGAAGAAAATTCCAGCCTATGATACAATTTCTCTATTATTTGCCACAGTTTTAGAACAGATCAAATAAAAGCAGGAGAACAGAAATCATGATTCGATTATGGAGTTACACAAGAGAACCGATTGACGAGGTCTACTATGACCCCAGACTTGCCTACAGCATGCATCTGATGCTGGAAGAGGCGGGAAAGATTACAACCCTGAACCACAACAGTGGAATCCTGTTTGCAAAGGCAACCGAGAATGCGGATGGCTCCTTAAATCCAAGAAGCATCAAATATCCGGCAATTTTCCCACAGGAGAACGGAGGCTACGAAATCCTGGCAATCCGGACATTAGCGGACGGCGAGCCGGAGGAGGAAAGCAAAGGCAAGGCTCTGGCATTTATCACAGATGACTTTGTCTCGTATACCGAGCTTGGATTAAAAGAGCCCACAGAGGAATACCGGACACTGACCGCGCTCTGGGAAAAGGGAGAGTGCTTGGACGAGGCGAAGGACTTAAAGAACCTTCCCGAGGGAGCACATTTATGCAATTGCATAGAAATTTCGGATGCCCTCGCACAGCGCCTGAAACAGAAGTTCATCACCGCACATCACGTGCAGACCATATTCCCAGACAAGGTGCTCGCCGGCTCTCGGGAAGAATTTTGCGAGGTTAAGGCAAGAAAGCTCTTCTCAGATGGGACCGAAAGCATGGCAGTCGTGGACTGGAAGCTTGATACGGTAGACTTTACCGTACCCGGGGAATATAGGGTAACAGGAACGCTTCACCAGGATCATTTTCCTTTCCCGGTTGCAACCAACCATGCCGATCCATGTATCGGCAAATGGAATGGAAAATACTATTTTATTGCAACCTACGATGCAGACCACGAGCACACCATGTATATCCGCGAGGCTGCTTCTATCCCGGAGCTGGTAAATGCGAAGGAAAATCTGATTCTCGACAGCACAACCTATGAAGGAATC
>CALZEZ010000067.1 GCA_945643825.1 uncultured Lachnospiraceae bacterium | reverse complement strand
AATGCGATGATGTACGCCATTGTCATGAAGGTGGTGAGACCAGCGATGACTTCGATTTTGACGTTTGTGTTGTTTTCTTTCAACTTAAACAGTTTTTCAATCATCTTTTTTCTCCTTTTTGTTTTGTGCTTACTGCACATTGATAAAGTTATTTTACATGACTTGGCTCATGGTTGCAATGTCTAAACGAACTGTTTTTTAAGAAAAAATTTAGAAAATATTAAGTATGTGGATAACTCCTGTGTTATAGTAGAGAGACAGAGGAGAAAACAAAATGAGTATATTAAATGTAGAACATTTGACGCATGGCTTCGGTGACCGTGCTATTTTTGAGGATGTATCGTTTCGACTTCTAAAGGGAGAGCATATCGGGCTTGTCGGAGCAAATGGAGAAGGGAAATCCACCTTCATGAACATCATCACCGGAAAACTGCAGCCGGATGAGGGAAAGATTGAGTGGGCGAAAAACGTCCGTGTTGGCTATCTGGATCAGCACACGATACTGGAGAAGGGGCAGACCGTCCGGGATGTATTGTCCTCGGCCTTTGCATGGCTCTATGAGATGGAAGCAAATATGAATGAGATTTGTGACCGGATGGGAGAAGCGGACGAGGCAGAGTTAGAACAGCTCATGGAAGAGCTTTCCGTGATACAGGATCTGTTGACGAATCATGATTTTTATATGATTGATGCCAAGGTGGATGAGGTTGGCAGAGCACTCGGACTTATGGAGATTGGGATGGAAAGGGACGTGACCGAGTTAAGCGGCGGGCAGCGTACCAAGGTACTTCTTGGGAAGCTGCTTCTTGCAAAGCCTGATATCCTGCTGCTTGATGAGCCGACCAACTATCTGGATGCAGAACATATCGAATGGCTGAAGCGCTATCTGAATGAATATGAAAATGCATTCATTCTGATCTCGCATGACATTCCGTTCCTAAACAGTGTAGTGAATCTGATTTATCATATGAACAATCTGGAGTTAAACCGCTATGTCGGAAACTATGAGAAATTTGAAGAGGTTTATGCGGTAAAGCAGGCACAGCTTGAGGCTGCCTATAATAAGCAGCAGAAGGAAATCGCTGATTTGAAGGATTTCGTGGCGCGTAACAAGGCGAGAGTGGCGACCAGAAATATGGCGATGTCCAGACAGAAGAAGTTAGATAAAATGGATGTCATTGAGCTTGCAGCCCAGAAGCCGAAGCCGGAGTTTTTATTTAAGGAAGCAAGGACACCGGGCAGATACATCTTCCAGACAAAAGAGCTTGTGATCGGTTATGACGAGCCGCTTTCAAAGCCGCTTGATCTTGCGATGGAGAGAGGGCAGAAAATCGTAATGACCGGGTCAAACGGAATCGGAAAGACGACACTGTTAAGAAGCATTCTCGGTTTGATTCCGCCGCTTTCGGGAGAGGTCGAGCAGGGGGATTACCTAGAGATTGGTTACTTTGAGCAGGAGATGGATAAAAACATTTCAACCACCTGTATCGAGGAGATCTGGAAGGATTTTCCGTCCTATACCCAGTATGAGGTGCGGTCAGCACTGGCCAAATGCGGACTCACCACCAAGCACATCGAAAGCATGGTGCGGGTTCTCAGTGGTGGTGAGCAGGCAAAGGTGAGATTATGTAAACTGATAAACAGACCGACCAACATCCTGTTGCTGGACGAGCCGACCAATCATCTGGATGTGGATGCCAAGGAGGAACTAAAGAGAGCCCTGCAGGAGTATAAGGGAAGCATCCTCATGGTGTGTCATGAGCCGGAATTCTATGACGGACTGGCAACCGATGTATGGGATTGTGCGAAGTGGTCTACAAGAGTATAGGACGATTGCAAGCGGATGCGCTGGCATCCGCTTTTTTTGTTGATTTTTTTACAAGAGGTAAAATCTATGCTTGTTCAAGTAGATTTTTTACCTATACTTGCACAAAAAATATCGATACAATAGCTTTATGCAGGAAACGGGAAAAAGCTTTGTGGAATATCTGATGACATGCCGAATGGAGAGGGCGATGGAGCTGGCAGGGACGAATGCCAAGATGTTCTGCACAGCTACTGAGGTGGGGATTCCCGATCCGAATTATTTTGGAAGATGCTTCAAGAAGTATACCGGGGTCAGCTACTCAGAGTATGTGAATTCCATTTCTTCGAAAAATTAATATTGACAAGTGAGCATTTGGTCACTAAAATAGAGACAAAAGAGAGCAAATGGTCACTTTATTAATGCTGAGAAGGAAGGATAGCTATGAGTAATGAAAATGGAGCAATGATAATCAATGACAGGATGATTCGAAAGAATAAGGCACTAAAGATCATCCGCAAGAATTCACTGAAAAGATATGGGAAACCATCAAAGGGAGCCATCCGGAATAAATTCGGTAAGGTCGTTTCTGTTGAGGCATGTTCTAATCCGATTCCGGAGTTGGCAAAACCGGCAGAAGGAATCCGCCTGGAAAAATTGCTTGAAGTCTGCAAAGAGAAAAAGATAACAGGAATGAGCGGAAGCGGTTTTCCGGTGGACATAAAAATAGAAGGCTTTATTCAAGCAGAGGAGGACACCAAATACATAGTAATAAACGGTGCTGAATGTGAGCCGGGACTGCTTCATGATGAATGGCTGATTGAGCATCGGTTTGATGAGATTGTTGCGGCAGCAGCGATGCTTGGCAGGATTCTTGGTGCCTCCTGCGTTACAATAGCGGCGAAAGCATTTCCGGGTGCGCAGACGGAGAGCACTTCAGATGTTGTGCTTAGCAAGGTTCCTGCGCTGTATCCGATGGGAGAGGAGAAGATTCTGATCCGGCAGGTGCTGGGAATGGAGCTGAATGTGGAGGATATACCGGTTCAGAAGGGTATCCTTGTAATCAATGTTCAGACCCTGCTTCAGATTTCCAAAGCGCTTGCAGGACAAAGCATTGATGGACGGTATGTCACTCTTTGTAATCTTGACACAGGAAAAGCAGTTGTTTCGTATGTAAAATACGGAGAGTCGATAAAGGATAAGCTGATACAGGCCTTTGGACAGAAAACACTCTATAAATGCGGCTTTGGAGTCATGTGTGCGAGAGATGTACGCGACGAAGACACCTTTGAGCCGACCACCTGCTTTGCCGCAGTGCAGTCTGTGGCAGCCGTGATGGACACGAGCAATAAATGCAAGGGGTGTGGGAAGTGCACGAAGGTCTGCCCGGCGGGTGTTGAAGTGAAGAAGGTAATCGCAAAACATGATAAGCATCTGACGAATGAGATTGCCGGATTCGGAATAGAAAAGTGTATTGGATGTGGAAGCTGCTCCTTTGTATGTGCAGCAAATAAAAATCCTCATGAGATAGTTGGAGAGTATCATGCCAAGATTAAAGGGTAACGCCAAAGAGATTATTATGGAGGAATCGCTAAAGCTGTTTTCAGTGTATGGCTTTGAGGCAGTTTCCATCCGGGATATTGCAGATAAAGTCGGGATAGGAAATAGTGCTCTCTATAAGCATTTTCCAAGCAAACAGGCGATTTTTGAAGCACTGGTGGAGGAACTGAAGGCTCGTTATCTTGAGCAGTGCGGTTCTGTAACAGCCCGGATAAGGGGAGTGGAGGAAGTCAAAGATAATTGCCTTAGGATGTTTGAATATCAGACACAGAACGAGTGGATTGTGAACTTCAGACAGCTGTTGTTGATTGAGAAGTTTCGCAATCCCGAGATGGCAGCACTTTACAGGGAATTTTTTGTGGATATTCCGCTCAACCGTCAGATGGAGATATTTGAATCACTGCAAAAGCAGGGACTGATGATCGAGGGGGATGTGCGTGTTTTTGCCATGGAATTATATGCGCCCTTTTATCTGTATCATTTTGTTGAGCACGACTATCAGAAACTAAAAAAAGATTTCCAGAAGCATGTGGAATATTTTTTTAACAGTCATTTTTGCGCCCTTCCCAAATAGGGCGCTTTTGTATTTGTTCATGCATTTTGGTAAATGTTGGTTGACTGTGGAAACGGTCGTTAGCTATAATAGAAATCGAACGGCAGAGTATAACGCAATTCTAATCTGAAAGGGGAATAAGATGTTAACATATAGAGAGATGAATATAGAAGAGGCAATAAAAATCGGAGAGATCGACGCCTCCTATTTTATTGAAAAGGTATGGAAGAAGAACGAGGAGGGAGAATACTGCCTGCAGAAGATCGATTGGGTCAACGAGATGCTGCCTTATGGTATGCCGTGGCACTACGATCGATTCCGAAATACGATTGCAAATGGCGGTAAAGCATTTGGCTGTTTTGATGGCAGACAGCTTGTTGGATTTGCAACCGTCGATGCAAAGATATTTGGAAGAAATGAAAAATATGTATTGCTTGATCAACTTTTTATTTCGGCAAAACGAAGAAACCTGGGGATTGGCAACGAACTGATGAAACTCTGTATGGATGCAGCTATCGAGTTTGGAGCAGAGAAACTATATTTATGTGCATGGTCTTCTGAAGCAACCATAGCGTTTTACAAAAAGCTAGGCTGCACGGAGTCGGCAGAGGTAAATGAGGAATTGTATGAGGAAGACAGAAATAATATACAGTTAGAGCTCAAGCTTTAGAATTGTCAGGTGCTGAGGAGAAGAATGTTGAAAGAAAAAACGATAGAAGAATTGTTGTCGGAATTGATGCGGACATGTGGTTTTGGAAGGATAATCGCACCTGTTAAGACTGTATCCGGCGGGTTTTTACATAGGATGTATCAGGTGGTAACAGAGCGCGGAACCTATGCTGTTAAGTATTTAAACCCGGCGATAATGAGCAGACCGGGAGCACATGAAAATTTTGCACGGGCAGAAAAAATCGAAAACATGATTGAGAAGAGTGGTATCCCTATTGTACCGGCTCTATCAATACATGGTAAGAAGATGCAGAAGATAGAAGGACATTATTTCTATATTTTTGATTGGAAGGAAGGACATATTACCGATTGGAATCATATTTCAAGCAAACAATGCTATATGGCGGGAAATATCCTTGGAAGGATTCACGCAATTGAACCAAAGAAAGGCATTCATCAGGAACCTGAGAGAAGCAAAATCGATTGGCATGGATATTTGATGAAAGCAAAGGAACAGGGGAGTGAGATTGCATCTCTCTTAATGGAAAATGAGGAGATGGTGATTTACGCGGAGGAGGAGATGAACAAGGCCAATACCCTTTTGCCGGATATTCTCTGTCTGTCAGATGAAGATATGGATCCTAAGAATATTATATGGGATAATGGCAAGCCATGGGTTATTGATTTGGAATGTCTTGATTATGGCAATCCAATATCGCATGTACTTCAGCTTGCACTTCAATGGTCTGGGATTACTACCTGTGACCTTGACCTTGATAAGGTGATTTCCTATTTTGAGGGTTATCTGGAAGCCTACGACAATGGCTATAGGGCATATCGTGATGTTTTTGGGGTGGCCTATTCCTGGATTGGATGGCTGGAATTTAGTATTCGGAGAGCACTGGGAGAGTGCACGGATGAAGCAGAACAGGCAATGGGTATCACGGAAGCCCATAATACAATCAACAGGATAAAGTACATTTATCATAACGAAAAAGACATCAAAGCAGCGTTGGATTCCCGCCTGCCTTCCCGTAGACAGTGATCAGTGGCAAGTTTTGGTTGACGGGAAAACGGTCGTTAGCTATAATGGAATATACGCCTAAAATGGAGGAACATATGAGAAAAATTCTGATAACGAATGACGATGGAATTCATGCAAATGGCATTGTGCGCCTTGCAAAAATGGCAAAGGAATTTGGTGAAGTGTGGGTGGTTGCCCCGGACAGTGAGAGAAGTGCAATGTCTCATAGTATTATCCTGCGGCATAGCATAGAAGCATGGGAAGCAGAATTCCCGGTGGAAGGTGTTCATGCGTATGCATGCAATGGTACTCCGGCAGATTGCGTGAGGATCGGTATCCTGAATATTGTGCCGGGCAGACCGGATCATGTTTTTTCCGGAATCAATTATGGGTGTAATCTTGCCTCTGATCTGCAGTATTCCGCGACAGCGGGTGCGGCGTTTGAGGCGGCCTTTCAAGGAGTACATGCGATTGCATTCTCGGAAGAGTTAGGTGAAAACTGTGCGGTGATAGACCGGTATCTTAGAGAAGTGATGGCAGAACTTCTGGACAGATCACTAACAGAAAGACAGATCTGGAATGTCAATTTCCCCAAATGCGAGCTGCAGGATTGTAAGGGAATTCTGTATGACAGGTGTGTAGCTGAGACAGGTTTCTTTATTGACAGATATCGGGAAACCAGGCTCGCAGATGGCAGATTATCATATAAGGTAGATGGAATTCCTAACCGCGAGGCGAAAGAGGGAACCGATTTGAGAGCCATTCTGGATCGGTATGTATCCGTCGGTATTGCAACAAATATCTCATAATGCATCGCTATACTATGAGTTGTGCAAGGAGTAATGTAATGAGAAACTATGATGAGATGTTGGAATTGATTCTTCAAACAGCTAGGGCAGATGATAGAATTCGTGCGGTAACGCAGGAAGGCTCCAATGTAACGCCCGGAGCAGTGAGGGATCAGTATTCCGACTTTGATATAACCTTTTTTGTATCGGATATCCGCGAATTTACGAATGATCGTGACTATATGAATCGATTTGGAGAGATTCTGATTTTACAGAGGCCGGATGACTGGTATGAGCATCCTTATGACTACAATGGCAGAGAAAATTATGCGCTTCTCACACAGTATAAAGATGGAAACCGAATCGATTTAACGCTTGTGGATGTAAGCAATATCAAGGAACAAACGAAGTTTACGGAACCCAGAACGGTTTTGATAAATAAAGATGATTATCCGGAGCTTGTTGATATTCCCTCAAGCGAGATGTTCTACATAACAAAGCCTGATGAATTTGAGTTCTTTAATACCTGCAATGAATTTCGGTGGGTCAGCATTTATGTGACCAAAGGTTTGTGCCGCAGGGAGCTTAATTATGCAAAAAGATGCATGGATGTCTATATGATGGATATGTTCCTTAAGATGCTCAATTGGAAGGTGGGCATTGAACATGATTTCCAAGTGACGACCGGGGCGAATGCAAAGTATTTGAAAAAATATCTTTCCGAAGAAGAGATGAGGCGGTTCTCAGGCATTTTCGCAAATGGTGAATATGAGGATATGTGGGAAAAGCTTTTTTTGTTTTATGACTATTTCACAGAGCTGTCTGTCTTTGTGGGTGGGAAGCTTGGTTTTGTGGTGGATCTTGAAGAAACC
>CALZEZ010000066.1 GCA_945643825.1 uncultured Lachnospiraceae bacterium | reverse complement strand
GCTCATATCTGCTTCAATGTAATATGGACGATCCTTTAAGCCCGGAATCTGATAGGTCAGATTGGTGGTAACAATGCGATCAAAAACCCCCTCTTCATAGGCCTTGTCGAAGGCATTAAGCCCGTCGGTAAATAGACCAAAGGTACAACAGATGAAAACACGTTTAGCATGCATTTCTTTAAGCTTCTTGGCAGTATCTAACATGCTTCCACCGGAGGAAATCATGTCATCAATGATAATCACGTCCTTGTCATCCAGGGAATCACCAAGAAATTCATGGGCAACAATAGGATTTTTACCATTGATAATTGTAGTGTAATCTCTGCGTTTGTAGAACATGCCGGTATTGACACCAAGCACATTGGCAAAATAAATTGTTCGATCTAGAGCACCCTCGTCTGGACTGATTACTATAAGATGATCCTTATCGATGATTAGATTGTTTTCTTTTTCCAAAAGTGTTCTGGCAAATTGGTAATTGGGTGAGAAGTTATCAAAGCCACATAGGGGAGCAGAATTCTGCACTCGTGGATCATGAGCATCGAATGTGATAATATCAGAAACACCCATGGAGCTTAGCTCATCCAGAGCGTAGGCACAGTCAAGAGATTCCCGCCCATTTCGTTTATGCTGACGTCCTTCATATAAGAAAGGCATTATTACTGTAATTCTGTGAGCCTTACCATTTGCGGCCGCAATAACTCTTTTTAAATCCTGATAATGGTCATCAGGAGATTTGTGATTGGTATAACCATTCATCTGATAGGTGATACTGTGGTTACAGACATCCAGAAGAATGAATAAATCCTTTCCACGGATGGATTCATTTAAAATAACCTTTGCTTCTCCGGAAGCAAAGCGGGGCTCCTTAAAATCTAAGAGAAAGGAATCCTCAATATATCCGTGAAAAGCAGGATCACCTTTGGCGCGATGCTTTACTGTTTTTCGAAAGTCAACAAGATAGTTGTTAATCTTGCTGCCCAGCTCCTTGGCAGAGTCCAGTGCAATCAATTTAAGTGGGGCAACCGGAATGGCTTTTTCTAGTTCGTTAAGGTTAGGCATAGATTCCTCCAGATGGTAAATCGTACATCCTATTATATAGCATTGCTTTGCAATGCAGTCAAGAATTATCCTTTACAACATTTTACAAATAAGCTAAAATCTAGGCTAAGAGTTTTTAATGAGGAGAGAATTATGGCAAAGAAAAAAAACAGGCCAATTGTTGCGGTGGTTGGACGCCCGAACGTGGGTAAATCCACCCTTTTTAATGTGCTTGCAGGAGAGAAAATTGCAATTGTCAAGGATTCACCGGGAATCACAAGAGATCGGATTTATGCGGACGTGAACTGGCTGGATCAGACCTTTACTTTGATTGATACCGGTGGAATTGAACCGGACAGTAACGATATTATCCTGTCTCAAATGCGTGAACAGGCGCAGATTGCCATTGATACAGCGGATGTGATTTTATTTATGGTGGATGTGAAGCAGGGACTTGTAGATGCCGATGCCAAGGTTGCGGACATGCTTCGTCGTTCCCATAAGCCGGTAGTGCTGGTTGTTAATAAGGTGGACAGCTTTGAGAAAATGATGGCGGATGTCTATGAGTTCTATAATTTGGGAATAGGAGAGCCATATCCAATTTCTGCAGTTAACAGACTGGGACTTGGTGAGATGTTAGATGAGGTGATTGGCTATTTCCCTGAGACATCCGGAGTGGAAGAGGAGGATGACCGTATCCGTGTGGCTATTGTCGGTAAACCTAATGTAGGAAAATCCTCGCTGATTAATAAGCTTCTTGGAGAGAATCGTCTGATTGTTTCAGACATTGCCGGCACGACAAGGGATGCCGTTGATACAGAAATTACACACAATGGAAAGGATTACATTTTTATTGACACGGCAGGACTTCGCAGAAAAAATAAAATAAAAGAAGAGTTAGAGCATTATATGATTGTGCGTACCGTTTCTGCAGTGGAGCGTGCTGATGTTGTGGTGCTTTTGATTGATGCGGTAGAGGGTGTCACGGAACAGGATGCCAAGATCGCGGGCATAGCACATGATCGTGGAAAGGCTATGATTATCGCGGTAAATAAATGGGATGCCATAGAGAAGGATAACAAAACCGTGAATGAATATAGTGCCAAAATTCGTCAGGTATTATCTTTTATGCCGTATGCAGAGATTCTGTTTATTTCAGCAGTTACAGGACAGAGGCTTCCTAAATTGTTTGATACCATAGAGATGGTCAGTGAGAATCATGCGATGCGCGTGCAGACGGGCGTGCTCAACGAAATCATGTCGCAGGCGGTTGCTATGCAGCAGCCACCATCAGACAAAGGAAAAAGACTTCGCCTGTTCTATATTACACAAGTATCTGTAAAACCGCCCACCTTTGTCATTTTTGTGAATGATAAGGAGCTAATGCATTTCTCTTATACAAGATATATTGAAAATCAGATCAGAGAGGCTTTTGGTTTTCAGGGAACACCATTAAAATTTGTAATACGCGAGAGAAAGGAAGGAAAATAGTCGTGGAGCGTGTGATTTGTTTGTTGATAGGATATGCATTTGGACTGATACAGACTGCTTATATTTACGGGAAGATTCATGGAATAGATATCAGAGAGCATGGAAGCGGCAATGCAGGTACCACTAATACACTGAGAGTTCTTGGAACAAAAGCCGGATTGATTGTTCTTGTGGGAGATATTGCTAAGTGCATGATTGCGCTTGCTATTGTCAGTATAATTTATAAGGGTTCTCATCCGGATACGATTTACTTGTTGAAGATTTATACAGCGGCAGGGGCAATACTTGGACATGATTTTCCGTTTTATCTGAATTTTAAAGGGGGAAAAGGAATTGCAGCGACGGCGGGGTTGATTTTATCCTTTCATCCATCCTTTATCCCGGTTGGAGTGATTATTTTCTTTGGTATTTTTCTGACAACACATTATGTATCATTGGGATCACTGTTAGTTTACCTTGGCTTCATGATACAGCTTGTTGTTTCCGGTCAGATGGGAATTCTTGGAAATATGAGTCAGGCAAATCTGCTGGAAATGTATGGAATCGGTTTGTTGCTTGCTGGTTTGGCATATTATAAGCATTGGGATAATATTAAAAGACTTGCTTCCGGTACAGAGCGCAAGACGTTTCTGTTTAAGAAAAAGGATGTTTCTGTTGCAGAAAAATAATTGGGAGGATGAGAAGTGGCTAAGGTAGCAATATTAGGTGGAGGAAGCTGGGGAATTGGATTAGCAGTCCTCCTACATAAAAATGGACATGAAGTAACCATATGGTCTGCACTTGCGTCTGAAATTGAAGATTTGACAAAGAATCATGAGCATAAAATGCTCCCCGGAGTGATGCTGCCTGAGGATATGTCCTTTACAGCAGATGATCAGTTGGCGGTAGAGGAAAAGGATTTTCTTGTTATGGCAGTAGCAAGCTCTTATATAAGGAGTACTGCGAAACGGTTGTCTCCGTTTGTGACAGATGGGCAGATCATTGTGAATGTTGCAAAGGGAATCGAAGAAAATACATTGTTAACTCTCTCTCAGATTATTGAGCAGGAGATTCCACAGGCACAGGTTGCTGTTTTGTCAGGACCTTCTCATGCTGAGGAGGTTAGCAGAGGTCTTCCTACCAGTATTGTTGTGGGGGCACACAAAAAGCGTATTGCACAGTTTCTGCAGAACTGCTTTATGAGTGAGGTATTCCGGGTTTATATTAGCCCTGATGTTCTGGGAATAGAGCTTGGAGGTTCTTTAAAAAATGTAGTAGCACTTGCGGCAGGAATTGCTGATGGCTTGGGATATGGAGACAATACAAAGGCAGCACTTATTACAAGAGGCATTCAGGAGATTGCTCGTCTTGGCGTGGCAATGGGAGGAAGGTTCGAAACCTTCTGCGGACTGACCGGAATTGGCGACTTGATTGTGACCTGCGCAAGTATGCATTCTAGAAATCGAAGAGCCGGAATCCTGATTGGACAGGGGAAAACGATGCAGGAGGCAATGGATGAGGTCAAGATGGTTGTAGAAGGGGTGTATTGTGCCAAAGCTGCAGTAGGTCTTGCCAGAAAGTATGAAATAGACATGCCGATTGTTGAGCAGGTTTATGCTGTATTGTTTGAAAATAAGAAAGCAGATGATGCAGTAAGGGAATTAATGCTGCGAGATAAAAAAATAGAAAATGCCGGGATAGACTGGCCGGAGGAGTAAAAAATGAGTGAGAATCAGTTCAAAAGTACCCAGGAGTATGTTGCATCCGAGCAGCTGATGTCCAGCGTAAATATTGCCATTGCCTTACAAAAGCCCTTACTGATCAAGGGAGAGCCGGGAACAGGCAAGACGATGTTGGCAGAAGCCGTTGCAAAATCGCTTGGTAAGAAATTAATCATATGGAATATCAAATCAACCACGAAGGCACAGGATGGTTTGTATATGTATGACACGATTCAGCGTCTCTATGATGGTCAGTTTGGCGAAGAAGGCGTCAATGATATTGCTCGCTATGTGAAGCTTGGTAAGCTTGGAGAGGCGTTTGAAAGTGAAGAGCAGGTGGTTCTTCTTATTGATGAGATTGATAAGGCGGATCTGGAGTTTCCGAATGATTTGCTTTGGGAGCTGGATCAGATGGAGTTTTATATTCAGGAGACAAAGCGCACAGTAAAGGCAAAACAAAGGCCGATTGTTATTATCACATCAAATGCTGAGAAGGAACTGCCGGATGCATTTTTGCGTCGCTGCATCTTTCATTTTATTGAGTTTCCGGATAAGACGTTGATGGAGGAGATTGTACGCACACATTTTCCAAATGTGGAGGAGAATCTGTTAAATCAGGCAATGAATGCCTTCTATTTCATAAGGGATATCCGTGACATCCGCAAGAAACCAAGCACATCTGAGCTGATTGACTGGGTGAATGCTTTGCAGCTCGGCGGAATTGCCGCAGAGACCATCCAAAGTAAGCTGCCATATCTTGGTGTCATTGTGAAAAAGGATGAGGATCTTGAGGTTGTAAAGCATTATGTTCATTGATTTTTTTGAAGCACTCAAGCAAAAGGAACTGAAAGTTACACTGAGTGAATGGCTGACATTGCAAAATGCTTTGGATATAGGACTATGTGAGAATTCTCTGACCAAGTTTTATTATGTTTCAAAATCCATCCTGGTAAAAAGTGAGACAGACTTTGATAAATTTGATCTTGCCTTTGAGGAATGCTTTAGGGGGGTAAGGGAGAAAACGGAAGTCTCAAAAAATATGATGGAATGGTTGAATAAGCCGGAGCATCAGCAGTTATTTGAAGATAAGCTCAAGCAGCAGATGAATCAGGAAACACCGATGGAACTTGATAAGGAAGAGGTTGAGACCAAGTTTAAGGACAGACTTCGCGATCAGGATAGTGAACATAATGGAGGAAGCTTCTGGATCGGGACATTAGGTAAAACCTCTTTTGGTAACATGGGTGGTAATCTTGGCGGAATCCGTGTCGGAGGAACGACCGGTTATCAGTCTGCGTTTGAGGTAATTGGGGCAAGAAAATTTAAGGACTTCAGAGATGACCGCATTATTGACAACAGGCAGTTTCAGCAGGCTTTCAAAAGATTGAGGCAGTTTTCGACAAAGCTTGACATACCGGAAACGGAGCTTGACATTGATAAAACCATAGATAAGACCTGTAATAATGGGGGATGTCTGCAGATTGTCATGCGCAAGCCACGGAAAAATTCAGTCAAGCTGCTTCTGCTAATGGACTCCGGAGGTACGATGATCCCCTATTCCAAGCTGTTAAATGAACTGTTTCAGTCGGTGCATCGTTCAAATCATTTTAAGGATGTTAAAACCTATTATTTTCATAACTGTATTTATTCCAAGGTCTATAAAACGCCGGAATGTGAAAATGGGGACTGGGTGGATACCGAATGGATGATTCGTAATCTGGACAAGGACTATAAGGTTCTGATTGTCGGGGATGCGGCTATGGCACCGGAAGAGCTCTACAGCAAAAGTGGGAACTACAGGGGTCCTAACGACGGTTTGTCGGGCTGGGAGTGGCTTACCATGTTAAGACGTCATTATAAGAAAATAGCTTGGCTTAATCCCAAGATGGCTACTGGAAATGCGCCCTGGAGAGAGGCAGAAACTGCAATCAAGGGCATGTTTCCTATGTACAAAATGACAATACAGGGTCTGAATGAAGCGATGAAAATTCTTATGGCAAGTCGATGACAGCAAATCGATGACAAAAATTATGCTTGACAGGAGAGAAAAAAGAAGATAAAATTCCAATTAGTTTCATGAAGCAAATGCTATGAAGGGAACAAGTAATGAGAAGGGAAACCTACAGAAAGCTGCCGGACGATGAGAGGCGCAGGGGACTTCGAAATGAATACATCCCGGAGCTGTGCATCGAATCCGGTAATACGGTATTAGGCTGCAACGTATCCTGCACGTTATAGCAGGCGAGTATCGATCTGTAATAGGATCCGTACTTCTTGAGGCAGATTGCGTGAGCAATCTGTAAAGTAAGGTGGTAACACGAGCATATGCCCGTCCTTAACATTAGTTAAGGACGGGTTTTTTTGATGAAAGGAGTTTGAAAATGAATATTTATGAGGAACTACAGGCCAGGGGTCTTCTGGCGCAGTTGACAGATGAGGCTGAGATTAGAGAGCTTATTAATCAGGGGAAGGCAACCTTTTATATTGGTTTTGATCCGACTGCAGATTCCCTTCATGTCGGTCATTTTATGGCGCTTTGTCTGATGAAACGATTGCAGCAGGCTGGGAATAAGCCTATAGCGTTAATCGGAGGCGGAACGGCTATGATTGGAGATCCTTCAGGAAGAACAGATATGCGGTCGATGATGACAACAGAGCTGATCGATCACAATTGTGAATGCTTCAAGAAACAGATGAGTCGCTTCATTGATTTCGGAGAGGGCAAGGCAAGAATGGTAAATAATGCGGAGTGGCTTCGTGATTTGAATTATATTGAATTCATCAGAGATATCGGTGCCTGCTTCTCTGTGAATAATATGCTTCGGGCAGAATGCTACAAGCAACGTATGGAGAAGGGCTTAAGCTTCCTGGAGTTTAACTACATGATCATGCAGAGCTATGATTTCCTGGAATTGTACAAGAGATATGGATGCAACATGCAGTTCGGAGGAGATGATCAGTGGAGCAATATGCTAGGTGGAACCGAGTTGATTCGAAAAAAGTTAGCAAAGGATGCCTATGCCATGACAATCACGTTGCTTCTCAATTCAGAGGGAAAGAAGATGGGAAAGACACAAA
>CALZEZ010000065.1 GCA_945643825.1 uncultured Lachnospiraceae bacterium | reverse complement strand
CAAGACGCTCCACGACCTCGAGATAATCCTCGACGCTCTTGCCGCAGACGTTGACGATAATCTTCGTATCATACTGCTTTAAGAACGGAATGTCGCGCTCGCAGAACACGTCGATGCCGGGGTTCTGTAAGCCGATGGCGTTGAGCATGCCGCCGTAAACCTCCGCCACACGCGGGGTGGGATTTCCCGGCCAGGGGACATTGGCAACCCCCTTGGTCACAACGGCACCGAGGCGGTTTAAGTCCACAAATTCACTGTATTCCATTCCGGAACCGAAGGTACCGGAGGCTGTCATAACCGGATTCTTGAAGGTGACACCGGCAATCGTAACTTCTGTATTCATCAGATCTCTACCTCCTTTGCCTCAAAAACAGGTCCGTCTGTGCAGATTCTGGCGTTGTGCACGTGAGAGTGGTGATCCACTTCCTTTGTCTTACACACGCATCCAAGGCAGGCTCCGACACCGCAGGCCATGCGCTCCTCAAGCGAGATATAGGCAGGGATGTCCATTTCTGCCGCGTAACCCTTGATTGCCCGAAGCATCGGCATCGGACCGCAGGCATAAACCATGGAAGCCGAGAGTGCATTTGCCTTAATCGCATCCATGACATTTCCCTTTGTCCCAACTGAGCCATCCTCGGTTGCAACAATCACGTCGCCGTATTTCTCCAGATCCTCTTTCAGGAAAAGATTCGCATCGCGGTAGCCCACGATGATCTTTTTCTTGCATCTTAATTCCCTGGCAAGCTGTAAAAGCGGCGGTATTCCGATTCCTCCGCCCATCAGGAACACGGTCCGGTCATCGGCGGATACCGCATCAACGGGAAAGCCGTTTCCGATCGGTCCCATGACCTCTATCGTCTCATTCCCGGTATAGGCTGAGAATTCTGCGGTTCCTCTTCCCGCCACACGATAGACGATGCGGAGTGCATCTCTTCTCTCGCTTACCTCGCAGATACTGATCGGGCGGGGAAGAAGCGTGCTCGCATTCTTCGGGTAGACGCAGATAAACTGTCCGGGCTTCGCCTCCCCGGCCAATGTGGTCGCAATCCACATATCGTAAATTCCCGGCTGTAAGCAGCACTGGCTTATTACTCTTGCGCTTTCTTTGGTCTTAGACATTGGTTCTCCTATCTGCCGTTTTGCGGCGGTTTCTCATACTATGATCTGTCCCCGGCAGATGGTGGTGCGCACCTTGCCGGTCAGGGTTTTTCCAAGAAATGGCGAGTTGCTGGATTTGGACAAAAAGCTCTCCGGTGTCCAGGTCTTCTTTGGATCAAAGACAACGAGATCTGCCGGACCCCCTTCCCTGACAAAGCCTGCCTCCAGTCCATAGAGCTTCGCCGGATTGACACTCATCGCGCGGATGACCTGCTCATAATCCATGTGACCAGCCTGCACGAGCGATTCATTTGCGAGAGAAAGCGCGGTCTCAAGGCCGATAATCCCGCTTGGCGCCTCGGTGATCGGTTTGGCCTTCTCCTCCTCGCTGTGCGGCGCATGGTCGGTGGCAATGATGTCGATCGTTCCATCCGCGATTCCTTCTATGATTGCAAGCCGGTCGGCTTCCTCGCGAAGGGGCGGGTTCATCTTCGCCATGGTTCCACAGCGGATCGCTGCCTCCTCGGTGAGCGTGAAGTGGTGCGGGGTTGCCTCGGCATGAATGCGCTCCCCGCCCTTTGAAAACTTCGCCAGGCGAATCAGCTCTACCGTTTCCTTACTGGAGATATGCTGGATGTTGATGATCGCGCCGGTCTCAAGGGCAAGCGCCAAATCCCTACGCACAAGGCTGATCTCTGCCTCGCGATCCGAGCCGCCGATCTGAAAGTGCTCCGAGGCGGCTCCGTGGTTGATCCCATTATTTTCAATATAGGCCGGATCCTCCTCGTGAAAGCTGATCGGCACCCCAAGCTCTGCAGAAAGCTTCATCGCTTCTCTTGCAAGGTTTTCATCCAAAAGCGGGACTCCGTCATCGGTCATTCCGACCGCACCAAGCTTTAGCAGTGGCGCCACATCCACGAGCTCCTCGCCCTTCATCCCCTTCGTGACGTTGACGCAGGTATAAACCCGGATGCCGGTCTCCCGCCCCTTATTGAGCACATAGGCGAGGGTTTCGGGATTGTCAACCGGGGGCTTCGTATTTGCCATCAGCACAACGCTTGTCACTCCGCCTGCCGCAGCAGCCCCGGCACCGGTTTCCATATCTTCCTTATAGGTGAAGCCGGGATCCCGGAAATGAACATGCACGTCCACGAGTCCCGGGAAGATCAGGCAGCCTGTGGCATTCACCGGCTTTGCCGACCGGATCTGTTCCTCCAGCTCCGGAAACAGCGCCGGGGTGATCGTTCCGTTTGGTGCGATTTTCAAAATCGTGCCGGCAGACTCCTCCTCGGGGCCTGCTACCAGCAGGTCAAAATAGCCGTTTAACTCATCTGCCGGGCTGATCAAATGTCCGTTTCTTATCAGTAGCATAGGTATATCCTCTCGAGAGCATTTTACATAAAATTAACCTGTACATCCCTTTGTTCCATCTTTAACACAATCATCGGATAGGAGGGCGTGTTCTCTGCATCCTTGACGCTCTCCGGTCCGACAAGCAGCGTATCGACATAGAGATTTGTCCCTGCCATGGAGCATTCCTGCACGCGGATGCTGTAGCCGCCGGTAGGCTGTTCGCCGTACCCGACACAGATGTAGAGTGCTTCGCCGTCCGTATAGGTCAGGTGGAATTCCTCTGTCTTCTTCTGCTCTAAGAGCTTCACTAACTCTTCCGGACGACGCTCCTCGCTGACCACCGTAAAATCTACCTTTTCACGCGGTTCCTCCTTTGCCCCTATTCCGCATCCTGTAAGAAGCAGTAGAAGACTGATGCAGACAAACATGGAAAGCCATATTTTCTTTGCCATAGTGATTCCTCTTTTCATTCTTTACTAGTAATCTATGGCAGACTTAACGTCGTTATGACTCCTGTACAAGCGTACAAATTGCTATTGAGTATTATAGCAAATTCCTGTATTATTTGTATAGAAATCTTTGAAAGGCCAGGTAAAAAGAATGATACGTTTTATTTTTGCCGCACTCTTTGTCGTCCTGTTTCTACTCTGGTCCATCCCCGTTTCGTTCGTGGAATGGCTGATCGGAAAAAAATGGCCGGATGCAAAGGCAAAGAGCAGTCTGGCTTATGTAAATTGGGCTTTCCGGGTCATACTTCGAATCTCCGGCGTAAAGCTCACAATGATCGGGCATGAAAAAATCCCGACTGACACTGCCGTTCTGTATGTAGGAAACCATCGCAGCATCTTTGATGTCGTGGTCACCTATCCCAGAGTTGTCGGTCTGACGGGATATATTGCTAAGATTGAGCTTCTGAAGGTTCCGCTTCTGCGCACCTGGATGAAAAATCTGCGCTGTCTGTTCCTAAACCGCAACGACTCCAAGGAGGGCTTAAAAACCATCCTGACCGGAATCGAGATGATGAAGGCCGGCACTTCGATGTGCATCTTCCCGGAGGGAACAAGAAGCAAAACCGAGGGTGAATTTCTTCCCTTCCATGCGGGCAGCTTCAAGCTCGCCGAGAAATCCGGCTGTCCGATCGTTCCGATGACGCTTAACAATACGGGCGCAATCTTCGAGGATCATTTTCCGTTTATCAAAAAAACGCATGTAATACTCGAGTACGGAGATCCGATCTATGTGAAGGATCTGGACAGAGAAGCAAAGAAAACGCTGCCGGACGACGTAAAGAACATCATCCAGCAGACATTTGAAAAAAACAAGGCTCTTATCTAAGTTAACATAATTCTTTTACAAGCTGTTCAAACTGCATGCCGTGGGATGCCTTGATCAAAATCGTGTCCCCCGGCTGCAGCAAATCTGCAAGCTCCTGCTGCAATTCCTCTCTCGTCACATAATGATGAACCTCGATGCGCTTTGGCGACAGTGCCATAAGTGCCGCTTTTGCCATGTGTTCACTGCGAATTCCGGCACAGAGTAGTACATCGATGCCTTTTTGCACACAGTAGGTACCTATCTGCTCGTGCAGGGCAAGCTCTTCCTCTCCCAGCTCAAACATATCCCCAAGAATCGCAACTTTTCTTCCCTCCGCCCGACACATCAGATCAATGGCCGCTTTCATGGATACCGGATTGGCATTATAGCAGTCATCCAGAATTACATATTGATCGGTCTCGATGACCCTTCCTCTTCCGCCGACCGCCTGCACAGACCGAGCACCTGCTTCGATCTCCTGCGGGGTCAGTCCAAGATGCAGGGCAACACAGGCTGCCGCCAGTGCATTATAGACCTGATGTCTGCCCGGAAGATTAATCGCAAGCGCAAAGCTTAAATCCGGCGTATGAACCTGCATCGTGCTGCCAAGAAGTCCGCGCATCTGTATCTGATCGGCATAGACCTCGTTCGTCTTATCCAGTCCAAAATGGGTTAAGGTCATGGTGTCCTTCACACGGAGCGTGCAAAGCTTATCATCATCCCCGTTTACGACTACATAAGCATCCGGGTTCGCATAATCAAAAATCTCCGATTTTGCTTTTAGGATGCCATCTCTCGTGCCCAGAAATTCCAGATGACACTGTCCGACATTTGTCATGACACAGATGTCAGGTTTTGCCATCTGCGAGAGACGGTGCATCTCGCCGAAATGGTTGATACCCATCTCCAGCACAGCCACCTCGTGCTCGGGTCTGATACTAAGCAACATCAGAGGCACGCCGATCTCGTTATTAAAATTGCCCTCGGTCTTAAACACGCGGTATTTCGCCGAAAGGACTCCCGCGATAAATTCCTTGGTGCTGGTTTTGCCGACACTTCCGGTAATTCCGACAATCGGGAGGGATAGGGTTTCGCGGTAAAAGGCAGCAAGCTTTGTGAGCGCCGCAAACGAATCCTCCACCACGATGCAGGGACCGGGCAGCTTCGAGGGTTCTGCCTCCGGAAGCTTCTCACAGACAACCGCGAGTGCTCCCTTTTCAAAGACCTGTGTAATAAACTGATGTCCGTCGACGCGCTCGCCCTTTGTCGCGATGAAAACGCCGCCCGGTATGAGCTTTCTGGAATCAATCACAACGCAGGTTGCCTCCTGCTCCGGCATAAGCTCATAGCCGGCGGGCAGATAGAGCGTACCCCCGCAGGCTGTCGCGATATTGGATATGGTCATGTTCTTCATGCTATGCTGTCCTTTCCGGCCTTCCATGCCGTGAGGACAATCTTCTCACAGAGCGTGGGAAAATCGATTCCCAGTGCTGCTGCCTCCTGCGGCAGAAGGGAGGTTGGTGTCATGCCGGGCAGCGTATTGGCCTCTAAGCAATAGAACTGGTTGTTTTCGTCCATCATGAAATCCATGCGGGCATAATTTTTTAAGCGAAGCGCCACAAAAACTCTCTCTGCACACCGCTTCATCTCGTCTGCCACATCCTCGGGAAGAAGTGCCGGGCAGGTCTCAATCGTGGAGCCGGCCTGATATTTATTTTTATAGTCATAAAAGCCCTTAAGCGGTGCGATCTCAATGACCGGCATCGCCTTGCCATCCATGACGCCGACTGAAAATTCGCGACCTTTGATGTACTGCTCTATGATAATCTCGTTGCCGTAGCGGAAGGCTTCCTCTTTTGCCGCCTCATAGCTCGTCGCATCCTGCGCAATCGAAACGCCCACGCTGGAGCCTCCGTTGCAGACCTTGACCACGCAGGGGAAGGGAACGGTTCCGGGATCGGGCTGCCCTTTCATCAGGTGGATTCCCTGCGGTGTCGGGATATCGTATACCTTGAAGAGATCCTTTGAAATCGACTTATCCATGGCGATTGCAGAGCTTGCATAGTCTGTTCCGGTATAGCAGATGCCCATCAGCTCGAAGCATGCCTGAATCTTACCGTCCTCGCCGTAGGCTCCGTGAAGTGCCAGAAAAACAACATCGGCCGCCTGGCAGATCGGAATGACACCGGGACCAAAGAAGTTACGGTCGCCGTCGGGTCTCAGTGCCTTAACCGCTTCAATATCCGGATTCTGTTCTCTGATTCCACTGATTCCTGCCGCCCAATCTACATCCTGTTCAAAGATCGAAGACGGATCCTCAGGAATCTGTTCCTTATGTAAACCAAGATAGACATCCAACAATACTACGTGATGTCCTTTCTGCTTCAAGGCCTTATAGACCATGGAGCCGGAGCTAAGGGATACCTCCCGTTCCGTACTGATTCCTCCTGCAAGCACAACAATATTCATATTCTACGCTATCCTTTCCTTTCTTTTCCTAGTCTTTCTAAACAGCGGCCGCCAGCGTGTAGATCAGGGCTGCCAGCTTCACCGGATCCTCATAGAGTGCGTCGCGATAGTCCTCGCCATCCTCATTTCTTCCCATCAGATAATGGATATGGTTGGCGATAACCGTATCGTATTCATGGTTCGTTATCACATAGTTGACAAAGCCCAGTACTTCCATGTGATAGAGCAGCTGCCCGGCGTCCTGTCCGTCTACGAGCCACGCGGAGCCGTGAGCGTTTTCCACAATCTGTTCCGTAAATCCGGTGATGCGTTTCATCATCGAGGCACAAAGCCTTTTGTCCGCACCCTTTCTCGTACACAGATAGGTCATCTCGCCGTAAAAGACCACCTCAGACGGGATTTCCTGTTCGATCTGTTCCTCAAAATCACAGATCAGCCGGTGATAGACATTCTGGTTGGTCGCACGATACAGTTCCGCCGCCGCAAAAAAGAGTTCATCGGTGGTATCCTCTATTGTATTCGCCATCAGATATTTCCATGCACGATCCGCGGCCTTTAAGCAGCTTGTTGCAAACTGGTTGTCCGTCGCACGGTATTGATATCCGAATTTGGCAAGTGTGCCGCAGTAAAGTGCGGTATCCTCAAGCGATGCAGGCTTTCCGTCTGCATCGGTGACCTCACCTGTCTTGGCATCCTGCAGAGTCAGCAGATACTGCGCCTGCTTTGCTAATGTCTGCATGACGGTCTCGAGATTTCTCTCGGTGTCAAGAGCCTGTGGATAGAGCTCCACTGCCTCCAACAGACGGATCATCATACGACTGCTCTGCTCCACATCCAGGCCATGTCCTGCCGGGGTTCTCGAAAACACCAGGCCAAACTGGTCGGTCTCATGCGACCAAAGTGTGGCAACGGCATCCGAAAGCCGCTCTGCAAAGCCGTCGTCCGAAATCACAAAATCATAGGACTGTCCAAGCTCATCACAGACCAGCCGGTAGGTGCCTGTCTTCTCAAAGTCGCTGAATACGGCGAAATTCGTTCCGTTTTTTTTCTGTACAAGGTCTGTGTAGACAATCTCACCGCTTGTGCGGTCTA
>CALZEZ010000064.1 GCA_945643825.1 uncultured Lachnospiraceae bacterium | reverse complement strand
AAAAGTCCGACAGAAGCAGGTATCTGTATGGATGTGGTCAGATCCTTCTATGACAGGAAACCAATCCTTGGAATTTGTCTGGGGCATCAGAGTATCGGAGCAGCCTTTGGCGCAGAGGTGACCTATGCCAAAGCTTTGTTTCATGGGAAGCAGAGCCGGATTAAGCATGACGGAAGCAGTGTGCTGACGGGAATACCCGATGGGATTAAGGTTGCACGATATCATTCTCTGGCTGTGCAGACGGAGACACTTCCGGAATGCCTTCGGGTATTTGCCACTACGGCCGATGGTGAGATTATGGCGATGAGGCACAGGAAATATCCGGTGATAGGTCTGCAGTTTCATCCTGAATCTATCTATACAGAGCATGGAAAACGGATCATAGAAAACTTTGTAAACGGAGCTTACTAAAGAATGCGTGATGAAAGAAAGGGGCGGAAAGAATGATTCTGGATGAAATTGTAGCAGATAAGAAAAAAAGGTTACAAATGGCGAAGGCAGAGGTTTCTGAGGGGGCGATGAAGGAATTGGCTGCCTGTTGTGAAAGGGAGAGTATTTCTTTCTATGATGCGATGAGAAAACCGGGGTTGTCCATTATTGGTGAGTTTAAGAAGGCATCGCCAAGCCACGGAACGATGAAAAATCATCTGGATCTTCCGGAAAGAATCCGACAATATAATCAATCTGTTGATGCCATTTCCTGTTTGACGGAGGAGGATCACTTTTTTGGAAGTGTGGATTATTTTAAACAGATTCGACAGATGAGCTCCCTGCCAATGATCCGTAAGGATTTTATTATTGATCCTTATCAGATATTTGAGGCAAAGGTAATCGGTGCAGATTGTATTCTCCTGATTGCTGCGATACTAAGTGACAGAGAGCTTTCACTGTTTTATGAGTTGGCATATGCACTGGGAATGGATGTGCTTGTAGAGGTTCATAATGAGGAAGAGATGATGAGAGCGGTTGGTCTGGATGCTAGGATTATCGGGGTGAACAACCGCAATCTGAAGGATTTCACGATTGATCTTACAACGACAGAGCGGTTATCTGAGATGGTTCCGGAGGAGACGCTTCTTATATCGGAGAGTGGAATTCTGACCGAAGAAGATATTCGCTTCTTAAAGAAAGGACGGCTTGACGGGGTCTTGGTTGGAACCGTATTCATGGAGACACCGGAACCATTCAGGTTAGCCGAAAAGTGGAAAAGCATATGACAGAGGTTCGTTTTCCACAGATAAAAATATGCGGAATCACAAGAAAGCAGGAAATTGACTGGCTCCTTGCACTTCCTGTTGACTATATTGGTATGGTTTTGTTCTTTCCGAAGAGTAAGAGAAATCTGACAGTGGAACAGGCAGTATCACTCGTACAATATGCCAAAGGTCAGAACCTGTCACGATCACCCAGGCTTGTGGCAGTCATGGTTTCTCCGGATGCAGAGCAGATCAGACAAGTGGTACAGATCGGATTTGATTGTATTCAGATTCATGGACGGATTAAACCTGACATAGTAAAGGAAATAAAAATCCCCCTGATTCGTGCTTATAACATGAAAGAAGAGAGGGAAACGTCTTGTGAGTTGGCAGGACTTCGGGAGAAGGATGTAGTGGTGGAGGGCTGTCTGTTTGATGCACCACAGCCCGGAAGTGGACAGAGCTTTGACTGGAGCATGCTCCCTGCCGTGCGGGAGGAGAGAGCAGAAAAAATATTTCTCGCAGGAGGTCTTTGTGCACAAAATGTGTCAGAGGCGATCCGGCAGGTAGATCCGGATGTTGTGGATGTATCCAGTGCAGTGGAAGCTGTCACACAGAACGGAAGCTTTCAGGGCAAGGACAAAGAGAAAATCATAGGGTTTGTAGATACAGTAAAAAAATCAGGAAAGAAATAAGAAAGGAAGAGAAGCTGATGAAAAAAACCTATTATGGAGAGTTTGGCGGACAGTATGTTGCGGAATCTCTGATGAATACGCTGGAGGAGCTTGACAGGGCTTTTGAGGAAGCCATAGCAGATCCGAAGTTTTGGGAAGAATATGACTATTACATGAAGCAATATGTAGGAAGAGAAACACCTCTGTATCTTGCAGAGAGACTGTCAGAGAAATATGGTACTAAGATTTACCTTAAGCGAGAGGATTTGAATCATACCGGGGCACATAAGATTAATAACGTAATCGGTCAGATCCTGCTTGCCAGACGAATGGGAAAGAAAAAGGTGATCTGTGAGACCGGAGCCGGACAGCATGGTGTAGCGACGGCGACGGGTGCTGCTCTTTTTGGTATGGAATGTACCGTATATATGGGATCGGAGGATATAGAGAGACAGCATTTGAATGTGATGCGTATGGAGCTGCTTGGCGCGCGGGTTGTAAGTGTTACATCAGGGAGCAATACCTTAAAGGATGCGACGAACGAAGCAATTCGCATCTGGGCAAAGGAAGCAGAGGATACCTTCTATATAATTGGATCTGCTGTCGGACCTTATCCATATCCAAAGATGGTTAAGGAATTTCAAAAGGTTATCAGTATAGAGGCGAAAAAACAGTTCCTTGAGGCCGAAGGCAGGCTCCCCGACGTTGTTATGGCATGTGTCGGCGGAGGCTCCAACTCCATCGGAATGTTCGCAGATTTTATTGAGGAATCCGGTGTAGAGTTAATCGGAGTTGAGGCAGCAGGAATGGGAATTGAAACCGGGAAGCATGCGTCGGCAATGGCACTTGGGCGTCCGGGCACTCTGCATGGTATGCGCTCCTTTCTTCTTCAGGATGAGAATGGCAATGTCCAGCTTGCACATTCCATTTCGGCAGGGCTTGATTATCCGGGAGTGGGTCCCGAGCATGCATATTTGAAAGAAACCGGAAGGGCAATCTACACGTCGATCACAGATGATGAGGCAATGGAAGCCCTGTCAGAGATTTCAAAGCTTGAGGGAATCATACCGGCAATCGAGAGTGCCCATGCGCTTGCTTATGCATTTAAAAAGGCGAAGACAATGACGAAGGATCAGGCAATAATTGTCTGCCTGTCAGGGCGCGGCGATAAAGATATGCATACGGTGGAGTCCTATTTTTCCGGCAACGGATATTTAAATTAAAGGGAGGCTTGGGTTGTTAAGATGAAAGAAAATCGTATAGAGAAAAGACTTGCACAGTGCAGGGAGCAGAACAAGAAGGCTTTTATTACATATATGACGGCTGGACTGCCCGATATGGAGATGACTGCAAAGATTATCAAAGCGCAGGAGGAAGCAGGAACTGATATTATTGAGCTTGGGGTTCCATTCTCTGATCCGGTTGCAGATGGTCCGGTAATTCAGAATGCTTCCTATCGCTCTATTTTAAATGGAACAAATCTCAATAAGATTTTTTGTATGGTTGAAAAGCTTAGAGAAGATGGCTGTGAGCAGCCTATGCTTTTCATGATGTATTACAATACAGTTCTCTATTATGGTGTGGATGCTTTTGCGAGAAAATGTGCAGAGGTGGGAATTGACGGACTTATCATACCGGATCTTCCGTATGAAGAGCAGGAGGAGCTGCAGGAGGCGCTGTCGGCAGTTGAGGATGCACCGATTCTGATCCAGCTGGTTTCTCCTGTGTCGGGGAAAAGAATTCCGATGCTTTTAGAGAATGCCAGAGGCTTTGTCTATTGTGTTTCCTCGATGGGGGTTACCGGACAAAATGCTGATTTCCACCGCAATGTGATCCAATATCTGCAAAGTGTAAAGGATGTTTCCAAGATCCCTGTAATGATGGGCTTTGGCATTAGAGAGGCAAGGGATGTTGAGCCGATGAAGGATATTATTGATGGATGTATTGTTGGCTCACATTTTATCGATCTGATGGAGAAGAGTGGATATGACCTGACTGCAATTAGGGATTATGTCAGCACCTTCAAACGTGAGTTGAATCAGTAGGTGTTACACAATATCCGGCGCGTCTTTACATGACAGCAGAAAAAGGGTATCATTGGAATTGGGGAAAATAAAACACGAAAAACGGGGGTACATGATATGGCTTTTAACAATATGCCATTAGAGACGAGACTGAAGGAAAACATAAAAAACTATAATCTGGATGATCTTTTTCCTGCCGGAATGTTAAAGGAGAATCTGGAGCTGTTGCATAAAACCTACCAGATGGATTTGTGCATGACAGACAGGCATGGGATGCCGTACTTGACTGCAGGGGTCAGCTATGAGGGGTACGTACCGGATGTGGTGTCGGAACCCGGAATCAGATTTCGAGTGAATAATCGTACACTGGGGCATATATACTACAATATGGAGCATACACCAGAGGAGAAGCATGAGCTTGCAGAGAAAATGCTTACGCATATGATAGCTCTTTTTGTCTCTTATGGAGAGAGCCGATATGTCAATATTGAATATGTACAGTATATGGATTATCTTGAGCAGGTACTTGAAAGGCAAAATATGGAATCAAAGAGACCGGAGCAAAAGGATGTCCTGACAGGCACGCTGACCAAAACCTATTTTGAGAAGAGGATGCGTTTGTTAGATCGGGCCGAGATTGCACCGGTTGCCTTGATTGAGGCCAATATCAATGACTGGAAATATGTCTATGATAAGTATGGAACAGAGCATAGTGACCGCTTGATCGCAACCATTGCGGGTTTCCTTCGGCAGGAAGCAAAATCGGAGTATATTATTGGCCGAATTGATGGAGATGTCTTTGCAATCATGATTCCTATGCCAGAGGAGGATGAGGCAAGGGATTATTGTGATCGTGTTCAGGAGAGATGCTTGCAGTATGAGGATCCGGTTCTGGCACCCAGTGTGGCTTTCGGAATGACAAGTAAGAGTAATGTGGAACAGAATCTGCAGGAGCTTTTGTCAGATGCGGAATATGAGATGTTTGCTGCAAAATTGCAAATGAAGCAGGCTCCCGGCTATTATGAAAGATTGCATAAAAATTAACCATTTCTAAAAAATCTATGAAATCCTTCAAAATGGGTTTTGATAAGATATTCAGAGAAAAAAAGAGAAAACAAGAGAAAAAGAGAGCAATAAAAATGTATGTTCTTGTGGAGCGGTTTGCAAACCTATCCGCAAGAACATAATATATGTTTTGTAATTAGCACTCAAACAAAACGAGTGCTAACAGAGACGAAAGAAATAAATAGAAAGATATAAGGAGGCAGTTATCATGAATTTAGTTCCGTTAGGAGACAGAGTTGTATTGAAACAGTTAGTAGCAGAAGAAACGACCAAATCAGGTATCGTTCTTCCGGGACAGAACAAAGAGAAGCCCCAGCAGGCAGAGGTTCTTGCAGTTGGACCGGGTGGCATGGTAGATGGTAAGGAAGTAAAAATGGAAGTGAACGTTGGAGATCAGGTTATCTATTCCAAGTATTCCGGAACAGAGGTTAAGATCGACGAGGAAGAGTACATCATTGTAAAACAGAGTGACATTTTGGCAATCATTAAATAAGTAGGAGGCTATGAATCATGGCAAAAGAGATTAAATATGGCGCTGAGGCGCGTGCAGCATTGGAATCCGGTGTAAATCAGCTGGCTGATACCGTAAGAGTAACGTTAGGACCGAAAGGAAGAAATGTGGTATTGGATAAATCCTTCGGTGCGCCTCTTATCACAAACGATGGTGTAACCATTGCAAAAGAGATTGAGCTGGAGGATGCTTTCGAGAATATGGGAGCACAACTGGTTAAGGAGGTTGCAACCAAGACGAATGACGTTGCCGGTGATGGAACGACTACCGCAACGGTACTTGCACAGGCTATGGTAAATGCAGGAATGAAGAATCTTGCAGCAGGAGCAAATCCGATCATCTTAAGACGTGGTATGAAGAAAGCAACCGAGTGTGCTGTTGATGCGATTGCAAAGATGAGCTCTAAGGTAAATGGTAAGGAGCATATTGCAAGAGTAGCAGCAATCTCTGCAGGTGACGAAGAAGTCGGCAAATTAGTTGCAGATGCAATGGAGAAGGTTTCAAACGATGGTGTTATCACTATTGAAGAGAGTAAAACCATGCAGACAGAGTTGGATCTTGTAGAAGGTATGCAGTTTGACCGTGGTTATATTTCTGCTTATATGGCTACTGATATGGATAAGATGGAGGCAGTATTAGAGAATCCTGTAATCCTTATCACGGATAAGAAGATTTCCAGCATTCAGGAGATTCTTCCGATCTTAGAGCAGGTTGTTCAGTCCGGTCAGAAGCTTCTTATTATCGCAGAGGATGTTGAGGGTGAGGCACTTACAACTCTGATTGTGAATAAACTGCGTGGAACCTTTAATGTGGTTGCAGTAAAAGCACCTGGATATGGTGACAGAAGAAAGGCAATGCTTGAGGATATTGCAATCCTTACCGGTGGTCAGGTTATCAGCTCAGAGCTTGGTCTTGAACTCAAGGATGCAACAATGGATCAGTTAGGTCGCGCAAAATCTGTTAAGGTACAGAAAGAGAATACCGTCATTGTGGATGGTGAGGGTGACAAGGATGCAATTCAGGCACGTATTGCCCAGATTAAGAAACAGATTGAAGAGACGACCTCAGACTTTGATCGTGAGAAATTACAGGAGCGTCTTGCAAAGCTGGCAGGCGGCGTAGCTGTAATTCGTGTAGGTGCAGCAACCGAGACAGAGATGAAAGAGGCAAAGCTTCGCATGGAGGATGCACTGGCAGCTACCAGAGCAGCAGTTGAGGAAGGTATTATTTCCGGTGGTGGCTCTGCATACATTCATGCTTCTAAGGAAGTTGCAAAGCTTGCTGATACCTTAGAGGGTGATGAGAAGACCGGTGTACAGATTATTCTGAAGGCACTGGAGGCTCCTTTGTACTATATCGCTGCAAATGCCGGTCTGGAAGGCTCGGTTATTATCAACAAGGTAAAAGAGTCTGAAGTTGGAGTTGGTTATGATGCACTCAAGGATGAGTATGTAGACATGGTAAGTGCCGGTATTCTTGATCCTGCAAAGGTTACGAGAAGTGCGCTTCAGAATGCAACCAGTGTTGCATCTACACTACTGACCACAGAGTCGGTTGTTGCAAACATCAAAGAGCCTGAACCTGCTATGCCTGCAGGTGCCGGAATGGGCGGAATGATGTAATAAGAGACCAATAATATGAAATAATATGAAAAGCTGTACTCATATTTTGTGGGTACAGCTTTTTAGCCATTTAATGTTTTGACTTATTTGTGAAAAAAGAATATAATACTTCACAAATATGTCAAAAGACAGGAGACTACAAAATGAAAAAATTGGAAGAATACGTGAGAAGCATTCCAGATTTCCCGGAGCCCGGTATCATTTTTCGCGATGTTACCAGTGTACTGCAGGATGCAGATGGGTTACACCTTGCTATTGACACAATGCAGGATAAAATTAAGGATTTGG
>CALZEZ010000063.1 GCA_945643825.1 uncultured Lachnospiraceae bacterium | reverse complement strand
TCGTATTCCAGCCGGAGCTTCAAGCCTTTTTTCTCTGCACGTGGCTTCATGAGACTGATTGCATCATGCATCAGGAAACGCAGCTGATAATTATTTTCAGCCAGATTCATCTTGCCGGCTTCTATTTTGGAGAAATCAAGAATATCATTGACAAGAGCAAGCAGTGCATTGGCCGCACCCTTTACATCCAGTGCATATTCCTCAATCTGTCTGTCGAGATTTTCCCGAAGAATCATCTCATTAAAGCCGATAATCGAGTTGATCGGCGTCCTTATCTCATGAGACATGTGCGCAAGGAACTGGCTCTTGGCCTGATTTGCCATCTCGATCTCCTTCTTCATCCTCTCCTGCTCATGCATGGTATCAATGATCGCCAGTGTATTGCTTACCTGACAGGCAAGCTGAAATGCAAACGGAAAGTCCTTGCTCCTCGTCTGCACAAACATAAGACCCATTTGGTCATCGCCAAAAAATAACGGCAGTACAACCATATCAAATCTGCCGGAACTGCAAAACAGTTCATCCCTGAAAATCCCATCCAGATTGCAGGATAGCTTCGTCTCCAGAACGCATGGCTCCCCGCCCTCTTTATAATAGGCATATAGATTAGCTGACTGCGGTCTGACCCAGATATCCTCAATCTTATGTACTATCGTCTTCTCATACCGGAGAATGAAACAGCTGTCAAACTGTAATCTCTTTAATGTCTTTAGGATTGATTCGTAGAGATCCCTCTCCGAATTATTATAGAAAATCATATCACGTGTGATATTGCCAAGCTCGTGCTCATAGACCGTTCTTCTCTCTGCATCAAGAATACGCTCTCTTGCTTCTTCTCTCCACTTTGTCGGATCCATCAGTCCGGAATGCTCCTCCGGCATAAAAGAAGTCGTATGATTGAGGCAGCCACAGGACTCTCTTATCACAAGCTCGGAGGGCACATTCTCCAAATAGCTCTTCTCACCGGGATTCATCAATGCGTAAACTGCCCGGTAGGAAAGCTGTGCCGGATCTGCCTTCACTGTTGTCAGCGGAGGATTCAGCGTGCCTGCCGAAGGGATGTCATCAAACCCTGTTACTAAAATGTCTTTGCCCGGCTGTAGTCCCATCTTTTCCAGTGCAAGATAGACTCCCATCGCCATGGAATCATTGGCACAGGCAATCGCTTCTATATCGGGATGTGCCTTCACAAATCGTGTCACAACATCCTCCACATACATGGAGAAATTACCATATGCCACCCATTCCTCGTCTATCGGAAGTCCCTGCTCTCTCATCGTATCGAAATATACCTGAAGACGCATCTGCGCATCGTGGTTATCCCTCGGTCCCGAAATAAATCCGATTTTCGTGCAATGATGTTCCTTAATCAAATGAAGCAGCGTATCCTTAAGTCCCGCATTGTTGTCCACACAGATGCTCTGATACCCCTCGGCATCCTCCGCCAGAAGAATCGTCGGAATACTCCCAATCTTGGACAGAAACGTTTTCTTATCCTGCTCCTTCAGGGCGGACACAATCATTCCGTATTCTATGATGACTCCATCTATGGAATCTGAAACCATAAAATCTGCTAACGTGTTATATTGGTAGCGAAAGAAATTGACTTCCTTATCGGAATAATTGGCATCGATCAAATCCATCGGAAAGACAATCAGATTCGCTCCTGTCTCTTTTGCAGCCTTTGTTGCTCCCCGCAGGGTAGCTGCCGAGATCTCGTTCTCCAATATAGATAGAAACAATGCAATGTTATTCCTTCGTTTTTCTTCTCCCATAAGTACACTACTCCCTGAACGTCACGACTAATGCTATCATAGCACGCTCAGGAGAAAAAATAAATAGCAAGTCCCTCATCGTTCCCATTTTGACTTGCAATTTCTGACAAGAAAAATAAGATAGAAAAGCAGGAGAAGTGTCTGCGTGACTCCCACTCCGATCTGCGCAATCTGCGAAATATCTTTTGCGATAAACGAGCAGAAGTCGTGCAGGAAATGCAACAGAATACAGGGCACAATACTTTGTGTTCTCAAGAAAATCACGGCCAGAATTGCACCATAGAAAAATGCAAAGAATATCTGCAATATGGTAGCTCCCACGCCGGCACCACCCAGAATATTGAGCAGATGACAGATGCCAAACAGGATAGAGGAAATCCATATTGCCTTTCCGCTTCCATGAGCCATCCACAGCTTACAAATGATTCCCCGAAAGTATATTTCCTCCGACAAACCGACCCCAATAGTCAGAAAAAGACTGGCAAAAAGAAAGGAACCACCATAGCTGAAGTTAACGCCTCCAGACAAACCTAAAAGCGCAACGACAAGCATGGGGATCAGGTAAAGCAGCTCTCTTATGCTTCCCTCTCTTACTTTATGAAAGCCCAGGTCGGCAATCGACCGAAACCGGATCAAATAGAAAAGAACCACCGCCATCACAGACAGCCAGATAAATATCCCCTGGGAAAGCTTCGCCTGCGTTCCCTCCAGACTATTTACCACTACACTGGCTCCTGCAACAAAATAAAAAACCATAATGATTCCCATTGCAAGTGCTGTCTTTCCAATCTGCTTTAGCATGCTTCCTCCCCGCCAAGTGTGGAACTCTGTTTCCAGATTCTTGGCCACATCGTACCATTGCTATAGGCTGCAAAAAAGAGCCGGAACTGCCCCTTGGAAAACGCCCCATTGGCGATAATGATCTCCTGCGTGACCCCACTTAACCGGATGCGATAGCCCGTTTCCCTGTATCCGTTTCTCAGATAAAATGCCTTGCGTCTTTTTCTGAGTGCAAGGTCACAGGCTCCCTCGTCACAGGGTTCGATCGTAATGATGATTTTCTTGTCCGGAAAACGTTGCCGAAGCTCCTGCAGGATAGTGCTTCCGTAGCCCTTCGACCGCAGACTTTGATCCACGGCAAAAAACATCACAAAAACCACCTGACGACTCTTTGCCAGATAGACAAATCCACACAAAGTATCTCCATCATAGAAGCTTAAAAACTGTGTATTCCAAAGCTTCGACATCGCCACCATCATCGGAAAGGGCATCCGTTCCTTTTTCGGGAACGCTTCAAAATAGATGCGTTTTACCTGCCTGCTATTGAGCTTTACCTTCTCTGTTCTAAGCTGCATATCTCCTGCTCCCCATTTCTTCTACCTCTTGATCTCATTCACGAGGTAATCACGCAACCGGTTCAGATCCTGCTCCGGCAATTCCAGCTCCTCTCCCTCAAACCAGATCTTCCTTGCACGCTCCGGCAGATATCTCAGATCCTCGGGCACATTCTCTATCATCCAGAGAGCACCCTCGTATTTGGAAAGAATTCTTCTCTCTATTTTGAAGGACAGAATTCTTCCAAGAATCAATACGTTACTCGCAAAGTATCTGGCATCATAATCATGAAAATCATAATCATCAACATCTGCACTGATTGCAGACCAGAAGTCTTCATCCGAAACGTCTGCAAACACTTCCTGAATATCTCTTCCATACAATACAACACCGCATTGCTTAATCAGCCTGATATAGCTGGTTACATTCGCATCCGGAAATTCCTGATCCGCAACATAAACCTCTGTGTCCGGATTCTCAAATCTTTGCAGATACCTCTCGGTCCAGTAATCGCTGTAATGAAAAACACAGTTACCGGGCGTCTTCCAATTCTCCGCATCCGACAGCTTCACCGCAGACATTTCAAGCGGACGGGGCTTGCCATCCACCGCAATGATATCCCTCGCAATGTCAAGCTTCTGTTTGGTCGTTAGAGAACTCTTCACAACCACCAAAAGATCAATATCTCCCGAATCCGGGCAGAATGCATGCAGTGCGATCGAGCCATGCAGATAGACTCCAACCAGCTCTTCTCCCAGATGCTTTTTCCAAATATTCACCACTTCATGAATCTGATTTACAATCTCCTCCGGTAAATCTTCAAAACCAAGTAATTTATCCATAGTTTCTTCTTCCTAAACTGTTAAATTGATATTTCCATACACAAGCATACGAATGATGCCGATCACAAACAGGTGTGCCGGGTAATAAACGTAGAAAAACCATTTCATCCACTTGGCTTTTCCTCTCTCTCCATTGTAAAGCTTTAAGACCGGATAAACCATGAGTACTCCGACAAGCTCCAGTGCATACGTCTTGCTCACAAAGAGAAATGATACCAGGCCATACCAGAATACCCACTGCACCATCTCCCACATCTGCTTCTTGAGATCGCCGCGCTTACTGTACATACCAAGAATGGCCAGCACCGCGATGCAGCTCCAGTCTGCAGGGAATGCGCTGATGACCAGTACAAACTGCAGGAGCTTCTTCTGCCATTTCTTCATGGCCAGCGCATAATCTTCAATATATAACACTAACACCGCAATAAACAGCGGATACATCACACTGGTTCGATTAAATATACCGCCTTCCAAGGGATTGAGACTGATGCCAAAGCCAAAGCAATAGGCAAAATGTGAGATAATGGCGAAAACACCAAGACGAAGCATGTATTTCTTTACATTCTTCGTATAATAATAGCCCTCACAGACAAAGAACCACATGATCGGTGCTGTCAGTCTTCCGATAAAATGCAGCCCAAGAGGTATGGGTGCCGTCGGAAAGCCCGGATAGAACAAATCAGTAGCGTGGTCTATTGTCATCGCAATGATTGCGACTACCTTTAAGTAATTGGCATTAAACTGTATCTTCGTTTTCATCTGTCGTATCTCCTAAAGAATCGTCCAGGCCATTTCATACATGTCTCTGGCATCCACTGTGTTTCTGATATAATTCTCTTCCTCAGGCTGATAGCGTACGTATTTCTCCACCTCTTCTATCAACGCCAGATAAGCCACCGCTATAGCATACCGGATGTTTTCTTCCCTGCCACACGTAATCGGTTTCCCCGCCGTCTGATTATAGATGTCAATCTCCTTTTGCTTTTCATACAGAGGTATCTTCTGCCCCTTGCCAAGCGTAATAAAATCAGCGATCGGATCTCCCCAGAAGCTTCTCTCCGGATCAATCCAGCAAAGTGTTCCATTCCGGTAAAGAACATTACTGTCCCACAGATCAAAATTGACCATACAACCAGACACCTTTTCCAGGATGTCCTTATGCTTATCAATCATGGCAATCAAGTGTTTTCCATCCGGTGTCTCCTGCCCCAGCTTCTCACAGTCTCTGATCAGATTCTCTGCCATACTGCGGATTGCTTCGTACCAGGTATCCTTCAGCCCCAATTGCAGATATCCGTATTTTCTTCCCGGGATTCTATGTATCTTGGTGAGCATGTTCACCTTCTGTGCCTGAATCCTCTCGCGCTCCTTTTCATCGCAGGAGACTGCCCACAAGGGCTTTCCCTCCAGGAATTCCATGATAAAGCAGTGTGCACTAATGATCTTATGACTAAAGTCAAAGGCATATACCTTGGGAATCACGATATCGGTTTTTTCTGCCATCTGCCCATACCAGAAGACCTCTGACTCCATCATCCTCCTCTCATAGGTCAAAACCTCCGCATCGTCCGGCGGTGCAATCTTTAGTACATAGTTCTTCTGTGGTGTGCTAACCTTATAAGCGGCATTGAACTCCCCGGCTCCTAACGGTTCGATCTTCTTAATCCCCTGAACTCCGCTCTCTCTAAACAATGCGATTATCTCTTCCTGTGTTGCCTGATATTTGGTCTTACTCTCTGCCATAGATGCCTCCCGTATTTTCCTGCTTTAATTCTACAATTCCTTTGCCATAAACAAGACATGCTCACAGCTTACAAAGCCATTTTTCTCATAAAACTTCGGTGCCGGAGCGTATTTGTTCGTAGACAGGGTAATTCCTGCCAGCCTGTTGCTTACAATGTATTTCTCCACTTCCTTCAGAAGTGCCGTACCGATTCCCTGTCCCTGCCTGTCCGGCGTCACAAACATCTCCTCGACAAACACCTCGCTGTTATTCCACCAGATCTTTTCATGTGCAAACAGTCCGGCAATAATCTCATTTCCTTCCTGCGCAACATAACCCACAAACTTCCTATGCTCAAAAAAATCCCTCAGATAAGCCTCGGCGATTTCCTTCGTCCATCGGCACATCCACAACTCATTGTTATAAACACTGCATAATATATCTGCGCATGCAGAAATATCTTCCAATTTTAATTCTCTGATCTTCATTTTTCTTCCTTCAAACCAAGTCCTGACTGCTCCTGTTCCGTACCGGGATCTTTGTTCGCCATAATCACCCGTACGGATTGATTGATTAAATCCATCTTAAGCATACACTGGGCATCCTCTCCCCAGCCTTTTGAAACAAGTGTCGTATCTCCGTACCGGAGAATCCCAAGACCCATCCAGTCAATCTCAAACGCTTTCTGAATCATCTCCTGTGCGGATTGTTTGGTAAGCAGCGTTCCCTCACCCTGCAGGCAGCTTATAAAGTCGATGGCAATGACTGCAAGATCTGTCGGTGTACTCCACAATCCAGAGGCCGCCAGATCCGGACAATAGGGGTATTTCCCCTCGATGAGACTGCCATCCTCTTTCCAACCGACAGCCACATTCCCTCTTACTTCCCACTTATCCAGATTCTCCAGGGTTCCAAAAAAGGTGTGTGTCAATACAAGTGTCCGGATCAGCTCTCTGTCTGCCACCGTCTCAAAGCTCTCGCCTGTTGCCTCTTCGATCACAAGCTGAATCAGACAGTAGCCGGCATCCGAGTATTCAAAGCAGGTGCCGGGATCGGTGCGAACTAGCGAAGCCGTCCTGTTATAATCTGTCTTTCCGGAAAGGATGTCTGTTAAGCTGATTGGTTTCCTGTTTCTTCTAAGACCATAAAAGCCATCCTCGCCATCCACAAGCCCTGCTGTGTGGCTGAGCAGATGTCTCAGAGTTACTCTTTGAAATGCTGCATCTGCATATTGCAACTCCCATTTTTTGAGGTATGCGGCTATATCCGTATCCAGCTGTAAAACACCCTGCTCCACTAAGCGCATGGTCACAATCGCCGTAATCCACTTCGAGATAGAGCATGCATGGAAAATGGTGTCCTCTTCTACACTGAGAATCTTCTTCTCATCTCGAACGCCCCACACCTGCTTTTCTTCCTGCCCATCTATCGTTTTCCTAATATAGCTTATTCCAGGAAACCTATCAAAACGTATGCTTTCTGACATGCTCAAAATCCCTTTCTAATGCATAATATACAGCATTTTCCGAAGCAGAATAGACAAAGGAGACGCGAGTCGCCCAATTTCCTTCCTGCTTTACCGCCTTTAACAGCGCAAGTCCCTCCTGCACGGAGAAATCGTCCGTACTGTTTCTTAGAATCTCCATGGCTATGTCATATCTGTCCTTGCCATAATATCCAAATTTATCTTGTGTAAAATCTGCAGGCAGTTCTAAAAA
>CALZEZ010000062.1 GCA_945643825.1 uncultured Lachnospiraceae bacterium | reverse complement strand
TAAATATTAAAAAGTTTTAGTTTTTTGGGGAGATTTTGCTTGTATAATAGAAGAATAATTTAAGCTCTGATAATCTGAAGGAGAGAACGATCAATGGATATGAAAAAAGAAGAGGATTTACTCGAAGAAACCTTGTCAATTGCGGAGAACGGATATGCTGAGGCATATCGGTATCTACTGGAAGAATATGAAAGGAGACCAGAGAACTACGGCCCACAAACCTTATATTTTCTTGCCTGCTTAGCAGGTGGAGCCGATTTGCCGGATGAAGCACTGGAATGGCTGAAAAAGGCCATTCTTGATAAGGGTTGGTGGTATCGGCCGGAGGTGCTGGAGGATGACGATCTTGCGCTGCTAGAGAACAACCCTGCGTTTATTTCTTTAAAATCCGTTTCGGACAATCGTTACGCAGACACAGTTTCAAAAACAAAAGAGGTGTTTTCCTGGAAAGGGAAAAATGCCGACAAGCTTTTTCTGGCGGTTCACGGAAATACACAGAACGGACAGATTGCAAGAGACGACTGGGAACCGCTGTTAAAAGAAAATAGGCAGTGGCAGCTGGAGACAATACAAAGTGCCGAGCCGGACGGATATGGAACGTATCGCTGGAGCTATGATATGGTGTCCTATGTACCGGTGGCAGGAGCAATCGAGCAAATGCAAAACGAAGGCTACAAGAAGATCGTATGCGGTGGTTTTTCTGCAGGATGTGATATGCTCTTGCGGGCAATCGCCTTTACGCCTGCCTGCTGCGACAGAATGATTCTGCAAAGCCCATGGATTCCGATTCTGCAGGATCGCGCTGAAGCTGTGGTGAATGCTGTCAAGCAAAAGAACATTGACCTCAAAATCTTTTGCGGCTCAGAGGATGAAGACTGCCTTCCGATGGCAAAGCAATTATACGAGATCGCAAACAAGGAAGGTATCCATGTGGAGTTTACTGTCCAGAAAGGGTATCGTCATCAGTTTTCCAAGGAGTTATATGGCTTAAAAGATTTACTGTAAGCAATATAAGAATATCTCGCGCGTTTATCCTGAATAAGGCAGTTTTGTAACGTTTTCCTTTTTTGAGACTCTTATTCCCTCTCGCATGCAAAAAAAGTAGCCACAAATCAATTCTTAAGCTATAATCATATGAAAAAGCTCAAGGAAGCGAGTGTGCTATACGGTCGCTTGTGCGTGTGAAGGAGAAACACAGTATGACATCAAAACTAAAAAAATGGGCAAACGAAATTTTCATTGACGGTTTGGCCGGTATGGCAATGGGGCTGTTTGCTACCCTGATTATCGGAACGATTATCCAGCAGATCGGTACGTTGATCGGTGGAACAGTCGGTAGCTTTTTGTTTCAGATCGGAAAAATGGCTTCGGCTGTGACCGGTGCGGGCATCGGCGTAGGCGTAGCAATTAAGTTTAAGGAAAGTACGCTCGTGACAATTTCCGCCGCAACGGCAGGCATGATAGGCGCATTTGCGTCGAAGCTGCTTGCGGGAACCGTTGTTAGTGGCAGTGTCATTACCCTTGCGGGACCGGGAGAGCCGCTTGGAGCCTTTGTGGCGGCCTATGTCTGTATCCTGTTTGGACGTCTGGTAGCAGGCAGGACAAAGGTGGATATTCTGGTTACTCCTTTCGTTTCTATATTGTCAGGCGCTGCAGTTGGACTTTTGATCGGACCGTCGATTTCAAGCTTTATGACCTGGCTTGGCAGCATCATTAACTGGGGCACGGAACAACAGCCTTTTTTAATGGGAATCGTCGTTTCTGTCCTGATGGGTATGATTTTGACCCTGCCGATCAGCTCAGCAGCACTCGGCGTATCGCTCGGACTTTCCGGTATTGCGGCCGGAGCAGCAGCGGCAGGCTGTTGTGCCAATATGGTGGGCTTTGCGGTGGCAAGCTATCGTGAGAACAAGATGGGTGGACTGATTGCGCAGGGCATTGGAACCAGCATGCTGCAGATGCCCAATATTGTAAAAAAGCCCATCATCTGGCTTCCGGCGATTGTAGCCAGTGCAGTGCTTGGTCCGGTTTCCACCATGGTATTTCAGATGACCAACAATGCGGTGGGCTCCGGTATGGGAAGCGCAGGACTGGTGGGACAGATTATGGCATACCAGACAATGGTTGAGGCAGGGCAGAGCCCGGTACAGGTGCTTCTGCAGATTCTGTTGCTGCATTTTATTGCACCTGCGGCAATTGCTCTTTTCGTATCCGTGCTTATGCGCAAGAAGGGGTGGATAAAGAGTGGCGATATGAAGCTGAATATGTAGAAATCTACTAGCTTCGCAGCGCAAGCACCGGATCCTTTTTCGCGGCGTGTCACAAGAGAGTGAATCAGCATATTGCCCGGAATCAGAAGCAGTAAAGTCATACCGATTCCAATCGCACCGGCGAACAGACCGATTATAAAGGTCTCCGCACTGAATACCTGAATGTTGTGCTTTGATGCACCGATTGCACGCAGGACACCGATCTCCTTGGTGCGCTCTAAAACAGAGATATAGGTAATGATACCGATCATGATAGAGGAAACGATCAACGATACCGCAACAAACGCCATCAGAACATAGGATACCACATCGATAATCGTTGTCACGGAGGACATCAGTGTGCCTACATAATCGGTGTACTGGATCGGATCCTTTTCAGAAACCGTGGAATTGTAGGTTTCAATGCATTTAGAGATGGCTTCCTTACTTTCAAAATTATCGGCATAGATATTGATGGCAGACGGAGAATTTATGTCGACATAGCCGAATTTCTCCAGGTTGCTCTCGTATGTCGTCGGAGGAAGTAGCTGTTCATATGCGTCTAGCATTTCCTCGTCAGAGGATGCAGTCACGAACATAAGTGTCACAGGCTGGAATCATATAGAAGGTCTCCTGACAGAGATCTTCATAGCTTAGAACGGTTTGTTTGATTTGTTCAAGAATTGCCAGATAGTCGGCTGCTGGTAGCAGACCAGTTCATAATTATCCATAACCATATTGCTGATTTCCGCTACACCATCCGCAAGAATATCCAAAGGCGTTACAATGCTTTTTTAGATACGCATAGCCCAGAAACGATTAATCACAAACGCAAGAATCGTCAATGCCACGATAAGAAACATGAACCCGTGGCGCTGCATGGAAACTACATGCGTCCGAGCATTTGGCATCTCGGCTTCATTTTCAAAGGTCATAATATAATTATCCTCGGCATTGAGGTAAACCGTCACATTTCCGGGTACGAATCGCTTTCATCTACACTAAATCCATAGAGAAGTAAGAAAGCGATGATCTCGATTAGCAGAACAAAAACAGTCGGAAAACAAAAGCTTTTTTCGGATCGTCATAGGTTATCCTCACATGAAATAGGAAGAAATTACTTTGCTTCAACAATTAGTATATCGGCTAGTGGTAAACAAAAGGTAAATTGGGCATAAAATTTCTTATGCAAAACCATGACCCTTTTGTGTCAATCTGCCCCGCGCTTTTCAACTTACTAATCTCAGCGGACATGGCACTGCGCTCCACACCCAGATAATCTGCCAATGCCTGTCTGTCATAAGGAATCACAAACTCCGTACTTCCGTGCAGCTTCGCCTGATCCAAAAGGAAGGCCATAATTTTTTCTTTCGTCGTTTTCTGTGACATATAGCGAATTTTCTGGGAGAGTGCTAGATTTTTCTGCGCGATACCCTGTACCAGATTCTTCATAAGTAAATTGTGATAGTGGCAGGAATTGGTACACGTGGTCAGAACACGCGTGCAATCCAGAAGGAGCACCTCACTATCCTTACTGGCAATGACACTTACCGGCATGGACGTAATCCCGGCAAAAGAGAATACCTCTGCAAATAATTCTCCGGGCTGTAGGACAGCTAATATGCTGCGGATGCCATAATAATCCTCGCGGATTACCTGCACAGTGCCCGAAAGGACAACACCGACAAATCTGGCAGGTGTGCCTTCAAGAAACACCGGATTTCCCTTTTGAACATTTTTGATCTTACCATCCAGACATGCAAGCATGGAATCTAAATCGGGGGGTTCCATGCCGACAAATAATGGGCATCTCGATAACACTTCATTATAATTTTTCATGCAAATCTCCTTTGTTGGAATTCCAACAGACATTCTCCTATCAGTATATTAATATGAGCTTGTAACGTTAAATTTATTAATTTAAAGGAGGATAGTGCGAAAAATCATGCTGATGCGATGATTTTTCACAAGCCATATTCATATGGCTTTGGCTATGTTGTGCCGCAGGCGTCACAAAGTAGCTATGAAAGACGCAAATGCGTCTTTTGTCCTTCGACGCAAACGTCTGCGGAATAGGAGGAGAAAATGTTTCGAAGAATTATTCAAATAGATGAAGAAAAATGTAATGGATGTGGAGCCTGTGCTGTGGCTTGCCATGAGGGCGCGATTGGTATGGTAGATGGGAAAGCAAAGCTACTTCGAGAAGATTATTGCGATGGCCTGGGAGATTGCCTGCCCACCTGCCCGACAGGAGCAATCACATTTGTTGAGAGAGAGGCGGCCGCCTATGATGAAGCCTCCGTTTTGGCAACAAAAGCGGGAGAGAAACAGCTTTTGGACTGCTCCAGCTCTGCCACAAAGGCAGAAGAGAAACAGAAACTTCCCTGCGGTTGTCCTGGCACTGCAGCAAGAGCGATCAAACGTCAGGAGACAATTTCAGTGGCAACGGCACCACAGGAATCCGAGCTTCGTCAGTGGCCGGTTCAGATCAAACTGGTACCGACTCATGCGCCTTGGTTTGAAGGTGCTAGGCTTTTGGTAGCTGCCGACTGTACCGCTTATGCCTATGCCAATTTTCATCAGGATTTTATCAAAGGACATATCACATTGGTAGGATGCCCGAAGCTGGATGAAGTGGATTATGCGATCAAATTAACGGAGATTATCCGTAATAATGATATCCGCAGTGTCACAGTGGTGCGGATGGAGGTGCCCTGCTGCGGCGGCATAGAAAATGCCGTAAAAGGAGCGCTGCAGGATAGTGGGAAAATGATCCCTTGGAGTGTGGTGACGATTTCAACAGATGGAAACGTTCTTTAGATAATAAGACTCTTAAAAAGGAACTCTTAAAGAAATGATGTTTTAGAAAAATAATGCATCTAGAGAAAATTGTGCTTGACAGTAGGATATCTACCATGTAGTATATATCAAAACGATATATCAAAGCGATACATTATGCAGACAACCAATGTATCAGCGAATGGAGGAATTTATGACAAGACAAAAGATACGGAGAGCACTTATTTTCTTTTCTTTGCTGGCATTTCCTATAATCATGTGGTATCTCTCCCCTGTATTGATCATTCAGGCGGCATCGGAGCATATCATGAACGGAAGCTTTTTTGTTTTTGTAACCATGTTCATCTCGTCCATGTTTCTGGGACGTGTATGGTGTGGATATCTGTGCCCGGCTGGAGGGCTTATGGAATGCTGTGCTCAGATCAATGAGAAACCGGCAAAGCAGGGGTGGCGTGATAAGATCAAATATGTCATTTGGACTACTTGGATGCTTGCCGTCGTCATTACCTTTATTCTTGGTAAAAATGATGTCACGATAGATTTCTTCTATATGACAGATCATGGTATCTCGATCGCAGATATATATAACTATGTGATATACTATGGTGTAATTCTTTTGCTGATGGTTCCGACACTCATTCATGGGCGCAGGGGAGCCTGCCATTATATCTGCTGGATGGCTCCGTTTATGGTGATCGGCAGTACGATCGGCAGGTTCCTGCATCTGCCCCAGCTTCACGTGGAGGGCGACCGCGAAAAATGTATTTCCTGCAAGAGGTGCAACAGGGTCTGCCCGATGGGACTTGATGTAGAGGCGATGGTTCAAGCACAGACCAATCATAAGTGCACCGAATGCATACAGTGTGGTGCCTGCGTAGACGAATGCCCCAAGGGAGCCGTAAAATACAGAGTATTCTGGGGGAAGCAGAACAATAAATAAGTTTGATAGTTCATCTTGGAGCATAGACAAAAGAAGGAGGCATAGGGATTGAACAAAATGCAAATCTCTATGCCGCACGCGACTACGAAAAAGAAGCACCGGCATATAGAAAGAACAAAACGCAAATCTCTATGCCGAACTGCGACTACGAAAAAGAAGCACTGGCATATAGAAAGAGCAAAACGCAAATCTCTATGCCGCACGCGACTACGAAAAAGAAGCACCGGCATATAGAATGATAAAATCTCAATTCTCTATGCTATGATTGCGTTTACTATATATGTAGAATGGAGATTATCATGAGGAAGACAGCAATTGTATACTATTCACTTACCAATAACACAAAAGAGGCAGCAGAGTATCTTGCCGGGAAGCTGGACGCCGACCTCTATCAAATCGAAACGATAAAACCAATGCCAAAGGGGAAAGGAATGCAAATGATGCTTGGCGGCATGAAGGCAACCTTTGGCATGCACCCTGCTATCAAGGGAGTATCTGACGAGCTTACCGAGTATGCTGAGATCGTGCTTGGAACACCGATCTGGGCGGGTAAAAATGCGCCTGCCGTTAACACGTTGCTTAAATCAAAGGAAGTCAGAGAGAAGATAACCGCAGTCTTTACGTTCAGCGGTGGCGGCGATAATGACAAGTGTATGGCAGGACTGCAAAAGAAATTGCCAAATCTCAAACACACAGTGGCGCTGGCAGACAGAAATAATAAGCTGGCATCGGAGAATGAGAGAAAGCTGGATACCTTTGCGGAGGAACTTTTGAATGGCAAAAGATAGAAAGATCGATATGGTTATCCTTGGGCTTTTAGCGCATGAGAATCTGACCGGCTACGATATAAAGAAGCGAATCGACAGCGCAATCAGCTTTTTCTGGAAGGGGAGCTTCGGAAGCATCTATCCGGCGCTAAATGCGATGGAGGAGGAAGGTCTGGTTCAAAAGGTCAGCTCCTCAGAGGAAATCAAAGGTCGGGAGAAGATTTTCTACGAAATCACAGACAAGGGGAAGCGGGCACTGACATTGTGGCTTGAGGACTCCAAGGCGGTAAATGACATGAAATATGAGACCCTGCTTAAGCTGTTCTTTGGTGGCGTGGCAGATCCCGGGGTATCGATCAAAACAATTGAATCCTTCGAGCGGGAAATTACGCAATCCCTTGAACTTCTCAAGCTTTATCAGGCAAATCTTGAAAGAGTGCTGGAGCAGGACGATCATGTCTATTATTATCTTACGGTCTCCTTCGGCGTGGAGACTTATGAGGGCTATCTTCGCTGGTGTAAGGAAGCCAAATCATTACTATATAAATTGGACAAAAAGAAGCAGGACGGTTAACCCCTCCTGCTTCTTCTGCTCAACTTGACCAGCCGGCTAAACCATCCTGTCAGTCCTTTCCTGCATTAATCTCTGAGACAGCCTCCATCGCCA
>CALZEZ010000061.1 GCA_945643825.1 uncultured Lachnospiraceae bacterium | reverse complement strand
CGAAGGAAAATTTGAATATGACAAGGGTTGTCTGGAGTTTGACCGAGCCAAAATTGAGCTTAGCTTAAAACGCGGTGAGATTAAGGAAGGAAGCTTTACAATCCGGGGAGAAGCCGGTCATCTGACGCAGGGAACCGTTTTCTCGTCATTGCCGGGAATGAAGGTTTTGAATCCGGATTTTCTTGGAAACGGGGAAGAGATTCATTACCAGTTCGATGCCCGTGATATCGAAGAAGGGGAAGTGTTAAAGGGTGAGTTCGATATCATTTCCAATCAGGGGGAATACTATGTTCCTTTTGTAGTTTCCGTAGAGTATCCGGTGCTTACTTCCTCCATGGGACCGATTAAGAATCTTTTTCATTTTGCAAATCTGGCAAAGAGTAACTGGACAGAAGCGGTTACTCTGTTTTATGATGCCGGTTTCTTGCGGATTTTAGATGGGAATGACAGGAAATATCGCGGACTCTACCAGGGACTGTGCGTATACCCCGGAAATGAGCAGAACGTGGAAGAATTCCTCATTGGGATTAAGAAGAAACAGAGGATTGAGTATCTGATCGAGAAGGATCTGGTAAAGGTAGAGAATCCCGAGCAGATCAGGAGAGAGACGATACAGATTACAAGAAATGGATGGGGATATACTTATCTGAAGGCAGAGTGCGAAGGCGAGTTTGTTCAGCTGGAGAAGGAAACACTCACGGAGAATGATTTTCTTGGCAACTACTGCTATTTGGACTTCTATATTGACAGTGCAAAGCTCCATGCAGGAAAGAATTATACGAAGATACGGATTTATAATTCGTACTGTGTCCACGAGGTCATGGTGGAGGTTTATGTAGAGCAGAAGGATCGGGATATTCTTCTGCGTCACCAAATGTATTCGTATAATCTCTATGAGCTGATGAATTTCTATGAGAAGTTTCGATTGAGGAAGATAGGAACAAATGTCTGGCTGACGGAGACCGGAAAATTAGTGGAGAAGCTTGAGGAATATGGCGAGGATGCTGAGGTAATCAAGCTCTTTGAGGCGCAGCTTCTGATTACGCAGGAGCGCTTTAATGAGGCAAAATGGATTTTGGATAGAATCGGGCGACAGCTCGAGGGCAGGCAGGTGAAACCCGAGATTGCCTGTTATTACCTGTATCTGAACTCCTTAAATAGCCGAGAGGAAGCCTATGTGGATCAGATCGCGCATGAGGTAGAGGGCATTTTTGAGCAATATCGAGAAAACTGGCGTATCGCATGGCTGATGCTGTATCTGTCGGAGAACTACTGTAAGAGCTCTGCCAAGAAGTGGCTTTTTTTAGAGGAACAGTTTGAAAGAGGCTGTAACAGTCCGGTTCTTTATATCGAGGCAATCGTTCTGCTGCAGCAAAATCCGGCACTTCTTACCAAGCTGGGGGCTTTTGAGCAGCATGTGCTTTGCTACGGCGTGAGGAAGGGCGTGCTAAAGGAGGATCTGGTACGTCAGATTCTCTCTGTGGCGGGTCAGATGAAGGAGTTTCGTCCGCTGGTGCTGCGTATCTTGGAGGGATGCTACGAGTGCAGACCGGGAAATGACGCATTGCAGACGATTTGCAGTTATTTGATTAAAGGAAATCTGGTCTCTCCGAAATACTTCCGGTGGTATAAGCTCGGAGTGGAGAGCGAGGTTCGCGTGACCCGGTTATATGAATATTATATGCTGTCCATGGATCTGGCGGATGAGGCAGAGATTCCACGTATGGTAATGATGTACTTTGCCTATCAGAATGAGCTGACCTATGAGAAAAATGCCAGACTCTATGCACATGTTGTGAAAAACAGAGATCGGTATCCGGAGATTTATGCCAATTACAGGGAACAGATGGAGCGTTTTGTTTTGGAGCAGATTGACGCAGGACATATCAATCGCGACCTGGCTTATCTGTATTCAAGTATTTTGATACCACAGATGATTCACAATGAGAATGCGGAGGCTTTTTCGAGGCTTCTGTTTATGAATCTGTTTACAACCGAGTATGAGAAGCTCAGACAGATTGTGGTGATACATGCGCAGGATGCAAAGGAGACAGCCTATCCGTTGCAGCATGGGCATGCTGCTGTCCCGATTTATACGTCGGATTATACGGTGCTGTTTGAGGATGATGAGCATAATCGTTTCTGTGGTAGCGTGAACTATAATATTGAGAAGCTGATGATCCCGGGAAAATTTGCGAAGTTTGTTGCTCCATTTGTCAGAGAATCGACCGGATTTGCAGTCTATATGTGTGAGAGCAGCCGCAGCTTCTTAGCACCCAATGAGGATAATCTGATTTTTTATCAGAAGGTTGTAACAGATGAAGCGCTGGATGCTGATTATCGTGCGCAGATCTGCCAGAGACTGCTTGGCTTTTTGTATGAGACAGACCGGATGCGTGAGTTAGATCAGGTGCTGGATGGTCTTGACATGACAAGACTTCATGCGAGAGATCGCGCGCAGGCACTGCAATATCTGATCCTGCGAGGAAATTTTGATAAAGCATATGAGTGGGTTTGCAGATTTGGACCGGAATGTGTTGATAGTAAATCGTTGATGCGGCTTTGCAGCCGTCTTTTGGAGCGGGAGAATTTTACACCCACACCGGAGATGACACAGCTTTGCATGGTTGCACTTGAGCATGGCAAGGTTGATAAGCAGATATTAGAATACCTGATGGTACAGTATCAGGGACTTGCGAAAAAGCTGCGGGATATCTGGAAGAAGGGACGCGAGCGGGAGCTTGACTGCCATGCGCTGGAGCATCGTCTTTTGGAGCAGGTGTTATATACCGGTGCCTATGTGGGTGAGCGGCAGGAGCTGTTTACTGATTATGTATCGGGAGATTATGATCCTATGCTTCGCGAGGCATTTGTCATCCAGAGCTCGTATGATTATTTTGTAAAAGAGAAAGTTATGCCGGCATTTCTCTTTGAACAGATTGAACAGATATTCCGGGAAAACGGTATGGTACAGAAGGTCTGCAAGCTTGCTTTTGTCAAATACTTTGCAGCAGAGGGAAAAGAGCAGGCGACGCTGCATGCGGAGACCTTAAAGGAATTTGTTGGGGAACTGGTGGGGGAAGGCAAGCTTCTGCCACTCTACCGCGAATACCAGGATTTGATTCCGGCAGTCAGACATTTCTACGACCGTACAATTATTGAGTATCGGGCGCATCCGGGTAGCAGAGTTCATATCCACTATCTGGTGGAAAAGGATAGTGAGCAGGAGGCAGAATATATCACCGAAGAGATGACGGATGTATTTGAGGGAGTTTGCTCGAAGGAATTCGTATTGTTCTTTGGCGAGACACTTCAATACTATATTATTGAGGAACGGGATGGCGAGGAACAGCTGACGGAAAGTGCGACGATACGCAAGAATGATATCGGTAAGGAGATTCTGGAAAGTAGATTCAGTCGTATTAACGATCTGGTGATCAGTCAGACTTTGGAAGATTACAGTACCCTGGATACTATGCTGGAGGAATACTATCAGGCCGATTATTATGCAGATTATCTGTTCCGGCTGCTGTAAGGAGGTTGTTATGTTTCTGGACAGAAACACGACGGATAAGAGATTAACAGGTCAGTATGTAGTTGGGTTCGACTTAGGAGATACCTACTCCCAGATCAGCTACTGGAAGCTCGGCTCGCAGGGACCGACAACGGTGTCGACTGTGTCCGGGCAGGAGGTTTACAATATACCGACGGTTCTGTGTAAGCGCAAGGAGGTAAACCAGTGGTTCTATGGCAAGGATGCTCTTCGAAACGGGGAAACGAACGAAGGGACAATTGTAAAGAATCTGGTGCAGCTTGCAGAAAAGGGAGAACCGGTAATCGTAGAGAATGAGGAGTTTGACCCGGTACGTCTTTTAGCTTTATTTATCAGGCGCGCCCTGTCACTTATCAACATGGAAGTGGCAACAGAGAAGGTGGCGGCCTATATGGTGACGACCGCAGATATGAGCTATCGAATGATAGAGGTTTTGGGAGAGGTCGTATCTGCACTGCAGCTTGACACGAAGAAGTTTTTCTTCCAAAGCCACATGGAAAGCTTCTATTATTATATGATTTATCAGCCGGAGGAGCTTTGGGGACAGGATGTGATTTTGTATGATTTTACGGGACCATATCTGATCAGCTACCGGATGGAGCGAAATCGCAGGACAACGCCGATTGTGGCCTATATCGATGCACAGGAATACCCGGGTTTCAAAAAGGGTGCATTTGCATCGGATGAAGCGTTGAAGGAAGAACTGAAGGAGGCAATGGATCATCAGTTTTACCAGATCATCAAGCAGGGCACGGAGGAGTATTCCATTTCGGCAGCGTATCTGATTGGAGACGGCTTTGATGGAGAGTGGGAAAAGACCTCCCTGAAGCTGCTTTGCCATAACCGCAGAGCTTTTCAGGGAAACAATCTCTACAGTAAGGGAGCCTGTTATGGTGTTTTTGAGAAGATTGCAGGAAGCGAGCTTGGAAAACGGTATGTTTTTCTGGGAAATGAGAAGTTAAAGTCCAATGTAGGAATGAAGGTATACAGGCAGGGACAGGAATCCTATCTGGCACTGTTAGATGCCGGCGTAAACTGGTTTGAGGCGGCCAAGGAGTGTGAGGTATATCTGGGAGTTGGCAACAAGATATCCTTCCTGATAACCCCATTGACAGGACGTGATGTTCGTGAGGTGGAGATGGAGTTAGAAGGGCTTCCAATCAGAGAACCACACACTACGCGGATTTATCTGTCGATACAGATGGTGACGGAGAAAAAGGTCAGGGTCAGAGTGGAGGATTTGGGATTTGGACAGCTTTTCCCTTCCTCCGGTCTTACGTGGACAAAGGAATTTGAGTAACAGGAGGTGAGGACATGCGTAATTGCTATGTCTGTGTTGGAAGCTATGCGGACAATCCGTTTGTTTTTCAAAGAATTGGTTTACAGGCATACTGCATGGAGGAGCTTTGTTATATTCTGACAAAGAATGCCTATCTGCTTGACCACTCCATTGTGAGCAGAGAGTTAGTCTTGTGGATTGAGAAGGAGTGCGGACTAAAGGAGCTTGCAGGAGAGCTGTTCGAGCAGGTGAACAGGCAGGTGTCTGAGAGTGTCTTTGTCGGAACGATTCTTGAATATGTCGGGTTCTTTTCTGAGGAAGTGATACAGGAGACAAAGAGGATTCTGTCTGAGGGAGCGAGCCTGGATGTTTATGAGAAGAGGAGAGTAAGAGCAGATCATTTCCTCAAGCAGGGAAAAATCAGGCAGGCTCTGCAGGAATATGAACGGCTGGAGGATGAGATTCCATACCAGAACGGAACGGCAGGAGACAGAGAGACACTGGCAAAGGTGCATCATAACAAGGGCGTGCTTTTAACACAGATGTTTTTGTTTGAGGAGGCCTCGCAGGAGTTTTATCTGGCATATCAGATTGGTGGAAGCGAGGAGTCCTACGTGGAATATCTGCTGGCACTCAGGATGAATAAATCAGAGGAGGAATATCTTGCGTTTATTGCAGAGCATGAGGAGGCATATCGCTACTCATTGCTTGCAGAGAAGAGAATAGGCAACGTGAAAGAGAAATGGCAGGATAGTGAAGCGATGAAGGGCGTCATGGCTCTTCGTATGGTTCGTGCTGCGGACGGCAATCTGCGTTTTGTCGAGGAGGCCGGAAAGGTGACAAGGCAGCTGAAGGATCACTATCGGAGTCTTATGCAGGGATAGAGAATGGGCTTTTTTAGAAGATTAATCTATGGGAAGAAAAATCAATACGAGGAGCAGATAAGCAACGGGGAGGATGGCTCCTTCGAGAGTCAGATTGTCAATGTTAAGGATCCGGTTGCGAGAAATCAGTATGTAGACACCTGCATTGAGCAGATTTCGGAGGCCGTTGACAATATTGATTCGTTGACGAGAGAGTATGAAACCGTTACAACCTATCTGACGGATATGGAGGAACTGGAGGCGCTTCCTGAGCCCAATATGCAGGAAATCCGTGAACAGGCAGCAAAGATTCTCCAGCTTTCGATGAGCAAGGATTCTTATCAGTCCAGGCAGGACCGGATGAAGGAGAGTGATTATCGTCGGATGCAGGGACTTGAAGAGGAAGTGCAGGAGGGCTACCGGAAGCTTAGGGATGCAGAGACCTATCAGGAGAAGGTCAAACAGGATCTACGAAGACTGGATGGGGAGAAGCACGCCTGTGAATTCAGGCAGAGACAATGGGCAGCTACGATAACGAATACAAGAGGAATGGCCATAATCTGTCTGGTTGCGGTTGCCATGTGTGTGCTTATGTTAGCGGTTTTGCAGTTTGGCTTCGATATGGACACACAGATTGGATATCTGCTTACAGCTGCAGCGGCCGCCATTGCGATTACAGTGATCTATGTGAAACATGTGGATGCCAAGGCAGAGTATGAAAAGACAGGAAGAACCATAAATCGATTGATTTTGTTGCAGAACAAGGTCAAAATCCGTTACGTAAATAACACCAATCTGTTAGATTACCTGAAGCTGAAGTATGGGGTGGATCGCGCGGAAACGCTGAACCGTATGTGGGAGCAGTACCTCGAAGAGAAGGAGCTTAGGCAGATTCAGGAAGAGACGGAGGAGGAGCTTCGTTTCTGCAATCAGGATTTACTCCGCACGCTACGGCAGTATCAGATTAAGATTCCCGAGATCTGGCCCAGTCAGGTGATGGCGTTGGTGAATAAGAAGGAAATGGTTGAGGTGAGGCATTCTCTTATCAGCCGTAGACAATCGCTTCGAAAACAGTTAGAATACAATCGGGAATTGGCACAGAAGGCACAGAATATTATCAAGCAGATCGCCAATGACTATCCACAGGATGCAAAGGATATTCTTCAGAAGGTCTCCGGCAAAATATAGTAGAAATTGGTACGGGATTGATATATACTAAGAGCGATGTAAATAATCCGGGATAAACCGGTTGAAAGAAAGGATAGGATAAACCATGCAAAAGTTGGAACAGCTTTATGAAGGAAAGGCAAAGAAAGTATTTAAGACTGAGGATCCAGACGTACTTATCGTGGATTATAAAGATGATGCGACTGCATTCAACGGAGTCAAAAAAGGAACAATCATGGGCAAGGGTGTGATTAACAACCGCATGACGAACCATGTATTTCAGATTCTTGAGAAACAAGGTGTGCCAACTCATTTTATTGAGGAGCTGAGTGATAGAGAAACGGCTGTAAAGAAGGTGGAGATTGTACCTCTTGAGGTAATTATCCGTAATGTGGCAGCAGGAAGCTTTTCTAAGAGACTTGGTGTCGAGGAGGGAACCCCGTTCAAGGAGCCGACAATTGAGTTCTCCTACAAGAACGATGAACTTGGCGATCCGCTCATCAACGATTACTTCGCTGTAGCACTTGGACTTGCTACCTGGGAAGAGATTGAGACAATCAAGAAGTATGCATTTAAGGTAAATGACGTTTTGAAGGAGTATTTCTTACAGGCAGGCATCAAGCTGATTGACTTCAAGATTGAGTTTGGCC
>CALZEZ010000060.1 GCA_945643825.1 uncultured Lachnospiraceae bacterium | reverse complement strand
CTCCATGGTTCAAAGGATACCAATGACCCGGTTGAATCTGCAAGGGCTCTTGAGTCTGAATTCCAAAAAAAGGGTAAGACAAATTTAACGTATATGGAATATGCTGATATGCGTCATTGTCCTGAAAGTAAAGAACAGGTTGACCAGCTACTATCCGACATGGAAAGCTGGCTACAGTAACCTTCTGCCGCATTTACCAAGCTCAACAAGGAAGGAATTGACGCCGTTTTGGCTTTCTGCCCAGATCCTTCCCCGGTGTTTTGCGATAATGGTTTCGGCAATTGATAATCCAAGACCAAAGCTTCCATCCCGCTCTCTGGCTCTATCCATACGGTAGAACCGTTGGAAAATATTTTTCAGCTCCTCGGGCGGGATGGGCTCTCCCGGATTGGAAACCCGCAGACAGCACTTATTGTGATCCTTACTGGATAACGTAAGGTGGGTTGTGGTGTTGGCAGAGGAATATTTCTGGGCATTATCCAACAGGATATCGATAACCTGTCGTAGCTCATCCTCATTGCCACGGACAACAATATCCGGTTCTACAAAGCTCTCAAGAGACAAGCCCCTATCGGCGAAGACACCCTCAAAGGAGATTTCACAATCGAGCGCCACCTTGCTCAGATTTACGGGATGCATCGCAAGCGATTTCTGTTGATTATCTGATCTTGCAAGCAGAAGCATTTTCTCGACAAGCTGCTTCATCTGCTCGGACATAAGGGAGATGCTCTGTAAGAAGTAAGAATGTTCCTCCTCGCTGTAGTCCGGGGACTGTAATAGCTCCGCATTAGTCATGATCACAGTAAGCGGAGTCTTTAATTCATGGGAAGCATCCGCAATAAACTGCTTCTGCTGCTTCCATGCCTTTGCGACCGGACGGACAGCCCAACGTGCTAAGAGCATACTGATTCCGAGGAATACCACGAAACTAAAGAAGGCGATGATGGCAGAGGTCTTGACCAGATTATGAAGAGTGTGCTTTTCACTGGACATATCTGAAAATACGAGGATGGCTCCCATCGGCATGGTTACGCGGTAGTAGCGCAGATTATGCTCGTCGATTATGCCGATCTCCTGATTGCTCTCGAGGGATTTTTGAATCAGCTCCTCCAAGAAATCCAGATCCGACAGATCATAATATCCGCCACCGGTGGCGATCAGATCTCCCCAGATACCAATCTGCAGTGCGAAGAAAGGCAGCTGCAGATCCGAGGGAGGATCGCCGGGACTACCTAACTGAAAGGGGTTGGCAGCGATGGACTTCATCATACGGATGCTCTCGGTCTCCAGATTCCTCTGCGTGAACTGGTAAACCAGCCCGAAGATAACAAACAGCATGATGCTTACGATTGTCATGTTGATGACCACGAATTTTATCTGTAGTTTTCGAATCATGCTTTCTCCACCTCCATAATATATCCCAGACGGCGAACGGCCTCAATTCGCACATGAGAGCCGATATGTCGAAGCTTCTTGCGGAGCAGACCTACATAGACCTCTACATTATTTTCTACGGCATTGGAATCAAAGCCCCATACGCGGCAGAGGATTAGCTCTTTTGGAAGGATCTGTCCCTGAGAGGACATCAGATACCGCATCACATCGAATTCCTTCGAGGAGAGCCGGACACTGTTCTCGCCGCACACCAGAGTGGAATTGGACAGATTTAACGAGGTATCCCCCACAACCAGCTCGTTGACCTGCGGTCCCTGCCTGCGAAGCAGAGCGTTGATGCAGGCAAGAAGCTTCCTGCTGTCAAAGGGCTTTGTCAGATAATAGTCTGCACCTGCATCTAGCCCCTCTATCTCATCCTCCAGCTCAGATTTTGCCGTCAGCATCAGAATCGGTGTACCGCACCGCTCGGCGCGTACCTTTTTTGCCACCTCATAGCCATTCATTTTCGGCATCATGACATCCAAAATCAGCAGGTCGTAAACCCCGGTTTCTGCGTACGCCGCACCATCCTCTCCGTTGTAGACACATTCTACTTCAAATCCCTTTCCCTCAAGAAGAACCTTAAGGGAATCTGCCAACATTTTTTCATCCTCGACAATCAGTATCTTCATAGAAATCCTCCATGACATCACTATTATCCTATTATAGTATTCCTCGAAGCTGAAAGGAAGCGGAAAAATCACGCAACAACGAATGGTATCACAACCCTGCACATTGACTATTATAAGCTATAGAGGCCTTGACATCCGTCCTTCATTTCGTATATACTCATTTACAGACCAACGGTCTGTAAATGAGGTGACGACATGCCAAGAAACAAATATCCGGAAGAAACGCGGAAGAAAATAGTAGATACGGCATTTAAGCTTTTCACGAAGAAAGGCTATGAGAACACATCAGTTCAGGACATTATTGATGAAACAGGGCTCAGCAAAGGAGCAATATACCATCACTTTGATTCAAAAGAGGCAATTCTCTTAACCGTTTATGAGACAATCCATAGTCGTACCATATCCCAGATGCTGCAGCTTGTACATTCCCCACAGCTAAATGGATGTGAGAAGCTAAAGGCGATGTTCTTTAACTCCTTTCGTGACAAAGAGCATATTGATTTTATCTCATCCATGCCGGGGCTCTTAGACAATTCCCATTTTCTGGCATTGTATATGAAGATGACTATGGAAGAAGTGGCACCCCATATCATCTGCCCGATTCTGCAGGAGGGGATAGCGGATGGCTCTATCAAGTGTGAACACCCCCTAGAGACTGCACAGGCGATCATGGCACTGTCGAATATCTGGATGAATCCCTTGATCTATGCCGACACCGGAGAGAACCTCGAGAATAAGGTGGCAGTTCTTCAACAGATCCTTGGCGTCTTCGGGATACAGCTCGCTGACTCCGGTCTTGCAGCCGGAATACAAAATGTCGTAGACAATCGCAAAAGAGAACAGAATCATTTTTCTGAATCGAGATAGTTTCTGATTGTGACTATATGACTTGAATACTCCTCGAAAATCACAAAATCTGCCTCATCTGGCTGTTTTTGTGACTGTACGCCGGATTTACTATCTGAGAGTCACAAAAAATCAGGATTCCTCTCTTTTTTGTGACTGCACAGCGATTTACCCTTGCCAGAATCACAAAGCGAAAGGTTTGGAACTGGGAGGGCAATGAATCGTTTTATAGTCCCCAAAATAATCGAATCACTTTGTTTTTGGAACTATACGAAAAAAATATTCCTGAGAGTTCCAAAAAACTGCGATTTGCCATTATTTTGGGACTATGCAGATAGAAAATAATCTGGCAGTTCCAAAAACCAGCGAATTGCCGTTTTTTTGGGACTATGAGAGAAGAAAATGTTCTGTCAGTTCCAAAAAATCTACTTTGTTGCTATTTTTTGGAACTATGCGAGCAATACTCGTCTGGAAAGTTCCAAAGCAAGCAATTCGGGCGGGACTAAACCATTAGCCCGTATAAATCACATAGAAAATGGAGGATTAAAATATTATGTGGAAAGAACAAGAAAAGAAACCAATCATTCCCTATCTGCTTCTGACCTTTGGAATCAGCTGGGGTGCAGAGCTGCTCTGCATCCTCTTAGAAAGACTGCAGGTACTGCCATCAAATCTCGAGCAACTCATCATTATGTCAATCATTGCATTATTCGGAGCCCTTGCCCCGGGCATGGCTGTCTATATATTATTGAAAAAACATGGCAAGATTACTGATATGAAGGGATACATAAAGCGAGTTTTTGCCTGTGAGAATAAGAAAAATCTGGTATTTGGAATCATAATCTCTTTTGCGATTTTTGGGTTGCTTATCATTGCAACAGAAGAAACCAATCCCGAGTGTCCTTTCTATTTGATTCTTCCAATTTTTATCGTCATGATTCCCGGTGGAGGCTGGGAGGAGCTTGGCTGGAGAGGCTTTTTGCAGCCTGCTCTGGAGGAGCGCTTCGGATTTATAAGAGGAACCGCCCTTCTCGGTGTGATATGGTCGGTTTGGCATCTGCCTCTGTGGCTGATTCAGTGTGCAAACCAGAAAAATTTTGTTTTCTGGGCATTTGCCGTATACTGCATTGCGTTTTCCTTCCTTCTTGCGATGACCTATCAGATCACACAGTGCGTCCTTGCCCCGATTCTCCTTCATGCATGGGGCAATACCATGTGCGGAGGCGTGTTCACCTATCACATTTTGGAGAATGGCCCAAGTATCTTAGGATGGATTCTTTTAGCCGGAATGATCGTGCTTGCATGTATTGTTAACCAGGTACATCAACACGCATCAAAATAAAAAGTTGAGGGAGAATAGTGTGAAAAATCATGCTGATGCGATGATTTTTCACACGGCTATTTGTGCCGCAGGCGCCACAAAGTAGCTCCTATCGCAAAGCCAAATCTGACATTTGGCTTGCGATTCCTCCGACGCAAAGCGTCTGCGGAATGGAGAATAATATGAAATACCGGATCAGATTAGCAACAAAGGATGATGCGCAGGCAGTGCACGATATATATGGTGCGTATGTTCCGCTTGATTATGTAACATTCACGGTCGATAATCCGGATGTTGAAGCTTATCGCCAGAAGATCATAAATACGCTTGAAAAGTATCCGTTTCTTGTCGCGGAGGATGAGGATGGGAAAATACTTGGATATACATATGGCTCACCGCTTCGCCCACACGATGCTTATCAGTGGAATGTAGAATGGACGATTGTTCTTGCACCGGATGCACCGAGAAGACAAGGAATTGCCTCCGCTCTTTATAAAGAGTTTGCCGGGATATTGGAGAAGCAGGGATATCGATATGTTTATGGCGTGCTGGTGGACACGAATGAGGCAAGCATAGCACTTCACAAGAGCCTTGGCTTTTGTGAAGTGGGCCATTTTGAAAATGCAGGCTTTAAGCTCGGTGCATGGCGTGGTATCAGATGGATGGTGAAGCAGATCGGAACATTGGAGGGAGAACCCGGGAAACCGTTAAAGCTGTCGGAAGTGCTTTATAAAGACGCAATTCATTGACTTTGCAGGAGCACCCCCATATAATCAGATTAGAAGAACTTTGGAAGGACCAAAATGAGGTGAAAAGGAATGGGTGTATACTTTAATCCGAGTAATGGAAGCTTCACGTGCGATAAAAACAGCAAAATATACGTAGATAAAACAGGTCTGCTAGAATATCTGAATGATGTACTGGGGACAAATGGGAAATGTATCGCAGTCAGTCATGCAAGACGCTTTGGTAAATCCCATGCTGCCGGAATGATTGATGCCTATTACAGTCTTGGATGTGATTCCTCTGAGCTTTTTGAGGATACCAGAATCTCTTCCAGCCCTAGCTATGAGAAGTTTAGAAACAAGTACAATGTCATTCACCTGGATATATCATCGGTTTGGGATTTTCATAAGGATGATTTAGTGGAGGCAATCCATGAGCGGGTGTGTGACGATTTCCGGAAGGAATATGAAGATTCTCTGGATTATGGCAAGGACTTGTTTTTGCTGATTCAGGAGATTTATGCCAGAACAGGAATTCCCTTTGTTATCATCATAGATGAATGGGATTGTGTGATTAGAAACAGTGAGGAGCAGGAGCTTGTTCACCAATATCTGCAATTTTTGCATTCTCTGTTCAAATCGGAAGAATCGAAGTCATTTTTAGCGTTGGCCTATATTACAGGTATTCTGCCGATTAAGAAGATAAAAGATGAGTCGGCGCTCAATAATTTCAGAGAATATACTATGCTGGATTCTTATCCTATTACAGAGTTTTATGGCTTTACAGAGGAAGAAGTAAAAGAACTTTGTGAAGAGTATGCTATGGACTTTGATTCTATAAAGGCATGGTATAATGGATATCTGATTGACGGGAAGCATATGTACAATCCAAATTCGGTATCTATGGCGATGGACAGACATAGATTCGATTCCTACTGGAGAAACACATCCTCCTTTGCATCAATCAACACCTTCATTACCATGAATTATGCAGGACTAAAGGATGACATCATGACAATGCTGTCTGGTGGAATGGTAATGGTCGAAACGGATGCCTTCCAAAATGATTTATCGGAGATCCATTCCAAGGATGATGCAATCACCGCACTGATTCATCTGGGATATCTGGGTTATGATGCGGACAGAAAGAGTGCATATGTACCAAACTACGAGGTTGCTAAGGCATTCCAGATGGCACTTCGGACTGGGTCCTGGGGCGAAATAGCAGCAGCGATATCAAAATGTGATGAGCTGCTCATGGCTACCATTGATCAAAGGGCAGACAAAGTAGCAGAAATAATCGAGTTAGCCCATGAAACCTACACTTCTGTGTTAACCTACAACGATGAGAATTCCTTAAGCTGTGTTCTGACAATGGCCTACTTTACTGCTCCGGGATATTACAACATCGTCCGGGAAATGCCGTCAGGAAAGGGCTTTGCGGATTTTGTGTTTATCCCAAGAGCAAATGCAGGAAACAGACCGGCCATGGTAGTCGAGTTAAAGTATAACCGGTTAGCAGATACCGCAATCAAACAGATCAAGGAAAAGAGATATGAAGGAGCTTTATCTGGATACTCTGGAAAGATTCTGTTAGTTGGAATTGGTTATGACGCGGACGGAAGAGGGAAAAAACATCATACGTGTATAATTGAAGAGTACAGATGATCCTATATAACACAAGAAACACTTGACTTTCCCACGAGGCAGGTGTATGTTGAAAACAGATTTAGGAGGAATTGCATGCTGAGTGTTGTAATGGAGAAAGCGGCAAAATAAATATTGCTCATACTGATAGCCCTGCTGGAAGTATGCCCTTTCACACCTTACATTGCTTAACATGATTGGAAGAATAGATCCGAATGACAAGAGCATGACTGTTTGGTCATGCTTTTTCTTATGGAAGAACCCAACCAGATTATCTTAAGAGACTTAAGGTAATCTGATTTTTTATTTTGGAAAGGTATTAACATAGACATGAATATAGAAAAACAGATAGAATTTGAAAAAGTAAAACAACAATGGATGAGTCTCGCAGTGACTGATTATGCGAAAGAAAAGATCACGAACCTGTCATGGATAATGTCCGAGGGTGAGCTGCGTAAGCAGCTGCGAGATACAACCGATGCGAGACAGCTCATTGAAAAGCTTGGGGCACCGCCGCTGCAGAACGTTACTGAATTGCACGAAATTCTGGTAATTGCGGGAAAAGGAGACTGCCTGACACCCTACCAGCTTGAGCGGGTGGCAAATGTCCTAATCTCTATTAAGAGACTGAAGGATTATTTGGAGCGTGGAAAGATGCTTCAGAACTCCTTAGCCTATTATGAAGAAAACCTCGATGTGGTCTGTGAGCTTCTCGACGAGATCAGTAACCAGATCAGAAATGAAGCCGTGGACGACTACGCCTCAAAGGAGCTGTCACAGCTTAGAAGCCAGATTTTGCGATGCGAGGAGCAGATGAAGCAGAAGGCAGAGCAGGTTATGCGCATGTCCAAAGCCTATATGGCAGACAGCTTCTGCACGATCAAGAATGCCAGAGTCTGTGTCCCGGTCAAAAAGGAATACCGCCACAAGGTAGCCGGCAGTGTGATTGACAAATCTGCCACCGGAAGCACCCTTTTCATCGAGCCGGCAGCTGTAGCTAAAGTCTACGAAGAGCTGGAGCTTTTAAAAATAAGTGAGGAGAACGAAGTATATCGCATCCTGTACACCCTGTCTGCCATGGTGATGTCAGCGATGCCGGCACTC
>CALZEZ010000059.1 GCA_945643825.1 uncultured Lachnospiraceae bacterium | reverse complement strand
GATATTATTACGACTCTTTCCAAATTGATGAAGGATAAAACCTATTTTTCCTTCCGTGGGAGCTCAGCCGGTGAATTTCTGGACAGTCTGCTCTCTGATGTAGCACTTAATGCAAGCAGTGCGGAGACATTTACCACAACCTATGAGGCGATTAAGAAGAATATCGCAAATCAGAAGCTTTCTGTTATGGGTGTGGATCAGGAGGAAGAGGGAATCCATCTGGTACAGTACCAGAATGACTATAATCTGGCATCCAAGATGATTCAGGTGCTCAGTGAGGTTTATGACAGGCTGATCAAAGAGACAGGAGTATAACCTTTTTAGGCGACAATCCTCTTCTTATCAGTGGACTCGATTTTTTCTTCGAATAACAAGGAGGAATTATGAGAATTACCAACAGTATCATGCAGAATAATACACTGTATAATATTAATACCAATAAGAGTGCAGAGGATAAGCTGAGCACACAGATGTCTACCGGCAAGAAGGTGACCAAGCCCTCAGACGATCCGGTTGTTGCGATCCGCGCTCTGAGACTTCATACGAATGTCACGGAGGTCAAGCAGTACTACACCTACAATTCTACAGATGCGGAGAGCTGGATGAAGACAACCCAGGATGCGATGGACAATCTGACGGATATTATCGACAAGCTCTACGAACAGGCGGGTAAGGGTGCAAAACAGGATCTGCAGAGCTCTGATTTGCAGATCATTTTAAAGGAAATGAACTCGTTAGTGGATGAGTACTATTCCATCGGAAATACCGACTATGCAGGAAGATATATTTTTACGGGGTACCGCACGGATACACCGCTCACCTTTCAGAAGGATACACAGGTGACTTATCAGGTCAGTGAGAGTTTGTCTCCGAGTGCGATAGACGAGATAAAGTATACAGGACTTGAAGGGCTTGACGCGATTACCTCTACGAATTTTTCGACGGCTCCGTATGTGAATCTGAAGGAACAATCGATATCGGAGCAGACCTTTAAAAGACTCCGCATTTCCTATGATAACCTGAGTGCCAAGGATGGAGATACCCTGACAATTAAGCAGGGCGGCGCACCCAGAACGGTATCGGTTGTTTCGGTGCAGGATAAATCCAAGGCGTATGGCACACTGGGGGAGAACGACATTCGATTGATCCCTGAGACGGGTGAGCTGTTAATCGGATCAAAGGCATATGAAGAAATGATGGCAGTTGATAAGCCGATTAAACTCACATATGAGAAGAACGTCTGGGAGGAGGGCGATCTGAATCCGGAGCATTATTTTGCCTGCACCAAGACAAAAGATGAGGATGGCAAGAATGTATCCATCCGGTACAATGGTGGAGCTGGGGAAACCAACACGGTATCTGAGCAGAAGATTGAGTATGACATCGGCTACAACCAGAAGGTGCAGGTAAACACCAACGCCTATGAATGCTTTGACCCGATGATGCGTCAGGATGTGGATGATCTGAATGCTGCGGTCAAGAATATGGAAACCATCGAAAATGTAGTAAAAAATATTGAGGAATACATGGCTGCTTATGAGAAGGATACTGCTGAATACAAAACCTTAAACAGCCAGCTGGAGGCGGCAAACCGCGCGTATACCTATATCCGGGATGATGTGCAGAAGATGTTCGAGCATGCTGTGACCAGAATGCAGGGCTATTTGGATCAGACAGATTTAGCAATTACGGGAAGTGGCACAAGAAGTGCCAGACTCGATCTGGCGAAGAACCGTCTGATGGAACAGAAGACTACCTATGAGACACTGCAGTCTGAGAATGAGGACAGTGATATTACGGAGGTAACGGTTCAGCTAAAGAGCGTGCAGCTGTCCTATGAGGCAGCGCTGCTTGCAACAAGTAAGATTATCCAGACGACACTGCTTAATTACTTATAAAAAAACGCCCAACGGGCAGAAATGAGGAAGCTATGAAGATTACGACCAGAAATTTCGGAGAAGTTGTTATCGATGATGAGAAGATCATCACATTTTCCAACGGGATTGTCGGCTTTCCGGAGCTGAAACAGTTCACGCTGATTCACAATGAGGAAAAAGATAAGGTAAACAGTGTCCACTGGCTGCAGTCCATTGATGAGCCTGCCTTTGCCATGCCGGTTTTGGATCCGCTTCTTGTGGAGGAAACCTACAATCCTGAGGTTGAGTATGAGCTGTTAAAACCTCTCGGTGAGCTTAATCCGGAGGAAATGCTTGTGTTAGTAACTTTGACGGTACCCAGGGATGTTACGAAGATGAGTGTTAATCTGAGGGCTCCGATTGTGATCAATTCAGAGAACCGCCTTGCCTGCCAGATTATTCTGGAAGGGGAACAGTATGCTGTGAAATATCCGATTTATGAGAAACTGAATGCCAAGAAGCAGAAAGCAGGTGTGTGATGTTAGCGTTATCCAGAAAGAAGAATGAGGCATTGGTAATCAATAATGATATTGAGATCACCATTCTTGAGATCAAGGGGGAACAGGTAAAAATTGGCATCACGGCTCCGAAGGAAGTTCCTGTCTATCGCAAGGAAGTCTATATGCAGATACAGAAAGCCAATGAGGAGGCAACAACAACAGAAGGAATTGAAGCACTTAATGAGCTCCTTTCCTGATTCTTTGTGATGTCTTTGGAAAAGATTAATACAAGAAGTTTAATTCAACCCTAAATAATTGTAAAAAGTCGTCCGATATTATTATCAGAACGACTTTTTTGCATTCTAAGAAAAAGATGCAATCACATGAATCACACGGAGGTGACCGGACATGGCAATTGAACCATTAGGATCGATTATGGGTCTTCAGACTCAGACAGCAATGAAACCACAGAACGAAACGAAAGTGCAGCAGCTTGAGCGCACGGATGCGATCGGACAGAATGCAGCAAAACAGGTGGATCCAACAACAGTGAGTGTTGCGCAGACACAGCAGAAGGGCTCGGAGAGTCAGACAAGAGGCGAACAGGAGGAGACTGCCGGCTCTGGTTATATCCAGACGGTAGAGCAGAATCAGGATAAAATAAAGAAGGCTGTTGAACAGCTGAACAAGAATATGAATAACTCGGAGGCAATCTTTGGCATCCATGAAGGAACAAACCGGGTTACGATTAAGATTGTGGATAAAGACACCAAAAAGGTGATAAAAGAGCTGCCACCGGAGAAGACACTTGACATGATTGCCAAGGTCTGGGAGATGGCCGGCATCATGGTAGACGAGAAGCGATAGAGCTTGGAGACAGGAAGGGCGTGGATGTAACATGACAATTCGAATTACAGGTATGAATTCCGGACTCGATACAGAGACGATTATCAATGAACTGGCAAGTGCCAGAAGCGTGAAGGTTACCTCGCTGCAGAAGGCACAGACGAAGCTCAGCTGGAAGATTGATGCGTGGAAGAGCTTAAATACAAAAATATATGGATTATATACCGATACGCTGAGTGATATGCGTCTGACGGGCTCCTATTCCAAGAAAACCACAAAGGTTTCCAATGCCAATGCGGTAAGCGTGATTACCGGCGCAAATGCTATCAATGGAACGCAGAAGCTCAACATCACAAAGCTGGCTGCTACCGGTTATCTGACCGGCGGCAAGATCACAAGCGAGGATGGAACTGAAGTCAAGTCAGATACAACGCTCGCGCAGCTTGGCCTTGCAGACGGCAAAAAGGCAAGGTTTACGCTTGAGATAAATGGAGAACAAAAGGAACTGGAATTTGATTCCTCGTCTACAATAAAAGATGTAGTCAAGGCATTAAAGGACGAAGGTCTCAATGCGAGCTTTGATGCAGCTACCGGACGTATTTTTGCCAGTGCCGCAAAATCGGGCAAGGCATCGGATTTTTCTCTGACCGCAGCGGATGCGGAGAGCGAGCTTGCATTAGGAATGCTTGGGCTGAATGATAGGACTGTTTCCTTACAGAGTGAAGATGCTTTCCGCGCAGAGCTTGTAGCCGGGTATAAGGCTAGAATTGAAGAATTAAAGATTCAGAGGGACAATGCTACTCTGACACAGGACGACATCGATGCTATTGATGAGAAGATTGCAGAGCTTCAGGGTAAGCTGAAAAAGGACGCAGGCGGCAACTATCTCGATGAACTGTCGGGTGCCGGTCTTAGCGAGGCGCAGACTCTTTACGAGGAGTATAAGAATGCGACAAGCCCTATGATAGATAAGATCAATGCCAATCTTGCAACGAAAATAGATGGAAGAGATGCAGAAATATATCTGAATGGAGCGAAATTTGAGTTTGACAGCAACACCTTCGAAATCAACGGGTTGACCTTTACGATTAGTCAGGTCACAGATCCGTCCGGAGTTCCCAGTGAGGATAATGCTATTTCCGTTACGACAGAGACGGATACGAGTGGCATTTACAATATGATCAAGGACTTCTTTAAGAAGTATAATGAATTGATCAAGGAGATGGATACTCTGTATAATGCGGACAGCGCATCCAAATATGAACCGTTGACCGATGAAGAAAAGGATGCGATGTCCGACAAGGAAATCGAAGAGTGGGAGAAGAAGATTAAGGATTCCCTGCTTCGTCGGGATTCCACTCTTGGCACGGTAGCAAGTGCAATGAAGGAGATTATGCTTAAGGGCTTCACAGTAACGGACAAGGACGGCAACTCCTCCACAAAATATCTGAGCAGCTTCGGAATCAGCACGCTGTCGTATTTCAAGGCACTGGATAATGAGAAGGGTATATATCACATTGACGGAGATGAGGATGATGCGGACACAAAGAATAACCCGGATTTACTAAAGACTGCGATTGCAAGTGACCCGGATATGGTAACGAGCTTCTTTGCACAGCTTAACACCGCACTCTATGATAAGCTTGGAGATCTGATGGGAAGAACGGATTACAGCTCTGCCTATAAGGTTTACAACGACAAGCTGCTGGATACCGAACTGAAGGATTATGACAGTAAAATTTCGGACGCACAGAAGAAGATGAATGACTATACCGACAAATGGTATAAGAAGTTTTCCGAAATGGAAGTGGCACTTTCCAAGCTGAATTCCAAAACAAGTGCGATTACAAACATGCTCGGATAGTGCGTGTGTGATACGAAAGGAGTAGATAGGATATGACACCACAGGAACAGAGGATGCAGCAGTATAACCGAAGCCGGATTTTAACTGCTTCTCCGGCAGAGCTTACCTTATTACTCTATGACGGAGCAATTAAGTTTTGCAATCTTGCCATTGTGGCTATTGAGAAGAAGGACATTCAGGCTTCATACGATAACATTGTCAAAGTGCAGAGAATCATTGAAGAGTTTCGTTCGACACTAAATCGTGATTATGCAGTGGCGGAGGATTTCGATAGGGTATATTGTTATCTGCTCAAGCGTCTGGTGGATGCCAATATACAAAAGGATGCAGATATCGTAAGAGAAATTCTGGAGCATTTGAGAAGTATGCGTGACACCTGGAAGCAGGTCATGCAGATGACAAAGGTATCATAATCAATGAAAACTTATTTAAATCTTATGATAGACAGCCTGAAAAAGAAGCTGGCGGTTCTGGAGCAGATTCAGGCCGCCAGTGAGAAGCAGGCAGGGCTGATCAAGGCGGAGCCGTTTGATCAGGAACAATTTGATAAGGCAATGGATGAAAAGGCGGAACAGATTGAACAGTTAAATCAACTGGACGATGGGTTTGACAGCCTTTATTCGCGTATTCGGGAGGAGCTGTCTGCGCAAAAGGAAGCCTATCGCGAGCAGATCGGGAAGCTGCAGGAGCTGATTCGTCAAATCACGGAGAAAAGCGCCGCAGTTCAAGTGGTGGAACAGAGAAACCGGGCGGCACTCGAGAAGGTATGTGCAAGAGAAAATGAAAGACTACGCGCAATTCAGAACAAAAGTCTTTTGATGAAAAATTATGCTCGCAATATGAGTCAGGTCAATTATATTGATCCGCAGTTTATGGATTGGAAGAAATAGAGCTTGGGAGTTTTGTATGCATTATGATTATTTGATTGTCGGCGCCGGATTGTTTGGCGCCGTATTTGCAGCTGAGATGAAAAAGGCAGGGAAAACCTGCCTCGTGATTGACAAAAGAGATCATATAGCGGGAAACATCTATACCGTTGAAAAGCTTGGAATACAGGTGCATCAGTACGGCGCGCATATTTTTCATACCTCTGACCGGGAGGTCTGGGATTATGTGTGTGGCTATGCACAATTCAACAATTATATTAATTCACCGATCGCACGTTACAGAGGCGAGCTGTACAATCTTCCGTTCAATATGAATACCTTTAATAGGATGTGGGGAGTAGTTACTCCTGCGCAGGCGAAGGATAAGCTGGAAGAACAGAGAGCGGAGTATGCCGGCATTGAACCTGAAAATCTGGAGGAACAGGCACTTTCTCTTGTGGGAAGAGATGTGTATGAGAAGCTTGTGAAGGGATATACCGAAAAACAGTGGGGAAGATCCTGCAAAGAGCTCCCGGCCTTTATTATCCGCAGACTTCCGGTTCGCTTTACCTATGATAATAATTATTTTAATGATCCTTATCAGGGTATTCCGGTAGAAGGATATACGGCAATGGTACAGCGGATGTTAGAAGGCATAGAAGTGCGACTGGGCAGCAGTTATGCAGAGTTTGTGAAGGAGAATCAGGCAAAGGGACAGCCGGTAACATGGGAGAAGCTTGTTTACACCGGCGCACTGGATGAATACTATGATTTCTGCTATGGTAAGCTGGAATATCGATCCTTGCGCTTTGAGGAGGAGCTTCTTCCGGACGAAGATAACTATCAGGGAAATGCGGTTGTAAACTACACAGAACGGGAGATTCCCTTTACACGGATTATTGAACACAAGCATTTTGTATTTGGCTCGCAGCATGGTACTGTGATCACAAGAGAATATCCGTCAGAGTGGAAACCGGGCGAGGAGCCCTATTATCCGGTCAATGACGAGAGGAACAATAAGCTTGCAGAAAGGTACCGGGAACTGGCGGGCAAGGAGAAAAACGTAATCTTCGGCGGAAGGCTGGGAGAGTATCAGTATTTTGATATGGATAAAGTCATACGTGCGGCACTTGTTGCTGTGGAGAAGGAAAAGAAACCATAAAAACGAAAAAAGCGTTGCTTCAGTATCTGAGGCAGCGCTTTTTAGCAGTAGCTGTTAAACATCATTCCGGTATAAGGACTGGTCACATAGGGGTTCGTGAAATTGTGCCCTGGGTTTTTGTATGCGACAACCGTTCGGTCTGTATACTGCATGGGGTTGATGGAAATCTGGCCGGTCTTGCGGACGAGGGAATGGGTAAACTGCTTGATTCCCTCGAAGGACTCGGAGGCATTATCGGCAAGAGCAGTCTCACGAAGCTGATCCTTGCTGATTTCAATGGTTCCGTCGTCCCCAATGTGAAGTCCTGTTGCTTCTAATTGTGCCTGATAGTGAGAGGTCAGACTCTTCATTTCTCGGATCAGGCGGTTATTGTCTGTTCCGGTTTCATTAAATTCACCGGCAGTTTTCAAAAAAGAGTTATATCCCCGGACGAGAGTGGATATATTATCAGTCAGAGACTCGACATCGGTCTTTAGACCGATATTTGCAATGGCTCCGTCTACACTCGTATTGTGCAGGGTTACCTGAAATTGATTGCCGACAACAAACGTGTTACTGCCGGAGGAACGCTTTTCTCCGTTTAGTGTAAACTGGGCATCTTCCGGCTTCCTGGCAACGTAATCAAGCCCCAGATATTCAACAGAACCATTTCGCTTACTGGTATTGTTATCACTAATCTGGAATAGGAGC
>CALZEZ010000058.1 GCA_945643825.1 uncultured Lachnospiraceae bacterium | reverse complement strand
CCTCCGGATTTACAATAACCTCTACTTTTGCCTTATACTCCTCGGGCAAGGAATATTCTCCCATCATATCCAGTTTTTTTAGCTTTGTGATCGCATCACATCCATTCGAAATCAGCTCTCGAAAGAAGATGTCATGATCCGAATACAACCATTTCTTGATAATCGGAAAAATGTTCTCACTGTTAATGGATAAGCTTCCACTTCTTGCTGCCATACTATACACTTCCTTTTCTGTAAAATCTTTTACGATGATCTGTCATCGTGTCATTATCATACAGTTTAAAACCGCCCATTCCAAATGTCAATACAAAAATTAGCACTCAACATCATTGAGTGCTAATAATATTCTAAACCAAATCTTAACTTTTTCTAAACACCTGATCCGTCACCGAAGAAATCGTCATAGATCTCAAAAAAGTTGCTGGTATCAATCCCTTCATCATAGAGAAACGACACACTGTCCCACAGCGGCTCATTCAAATCCCTTGTCAGTGTTGCAACAAAGGCATCATACTGCTCACTAAATACCTCCTGTCGTTTGCGCTCCACTATTTTGACCTTATTTGCATCGGTTTCTTCCTTGTTAAAGGTGCTGATACATTTCATAATATGATAGCCATATGAGGTCGTCACAATATCTGAGATTTCTCCTCCTCCCAGATTGAATGCCGCTGTCTCAAAGGCAGGTTCCATTACACCTTTTCCAAAGGAATAGGTGATGTTTTCAGCCTCGCTGTACTGTGCGGCAAGCTCCTCAAAACCAACCTCCCCCGTCACAGCCAGCTCGTGTATCTGCTCTGCAAGCTCTCTCGCTTCCTTCCTGTCCTGTTCCAGATACTCTATCTTCTGACCATTTGCATCCAGGGCATAGGTTTTTATCAGGATATGCTCGATGGTGATGATTCGTGCCTCGTCATCACTGATCTCAGGATTCACATCCCGTATGATGTATTGATAGACCTGATTGGCAATTGCATATTCCCGATAAAGCTGCTCAATCAGCTCGGCTGTAACTCCCAGGCTTTCTATCTCATTCTCGTCCAGTGAGGCATAATACTCTTTTGCTGCGCAAACCACAAGTTTCTCCTGTGCTTCCTCTAATGTCACGCCCATCTGTTCTGCCATAAGATTCATGGTCTTAATCTGGGCGATCTTTGCCAGCACGCTGTCCTTTACCTCATCCTCAAGCATGACGCCATCTCTATTTATCCGCCAGATTTCATCCCCATATACCTTCTCATACCGCTTCTGAATATTCGTCAGGTACACCATAATCTCCGGAATACTACAGGAAATCTCCTCAATACGAAACACTTCGTCCTTATCAAAGCCGGTGGTCAGAACTACCTTGGTATTCGAGATATCAAAGGAACCGCATCCACAAAGAAGCAGCATGCAGGCTGCTCCTATCGCTGCTATTCTTCCCATTTTATTTTTCATGCTTTATTTCCTATAAACGATTTTCTCTGCCATCTGTCCGGCAATCTGCTCTCCCCGAAGCTTCGTAAGAATCTCCAAAGCAAAATCAATGGAACAGCCCATTCCACGACCGGTAATGATATTTCCGTCCGTTACAGCACCCTGATCTGTACAAACTGTTGCTCCCTCCAGATGGCTCTCAAAGGTAGGATACGAGCACGCCTTGCGCCCCACAAGATATCCGCGATGCCCCAATATGCTGGGTGCCGCACAAATCGCTGCTATCCATTTACCCTTCTCGCAAAAAGAAGCCACCTGCTTCATCAAGGGGGTAAACGCTTCTAACAGCTTCGTTCCGCCAAGTCCGCCCGGAAGAACGATCATATCAATCGACTCAAAATCAAGCTCGTCAAAAAGACTGTCCATCTCCACCGTAATGCCATGCGAGCCCGTCACCTGTCTGTCACTTGTGATAGACGTCATCACAACATCAATCTGCGCCCTGCGTAGAATATCTACAACAGTTAATGCCTCTATCTCCTCATAACCCTCTGCAAAAAAAACAGCTATTCTCTCCATCTTACACGTCACCTCTTTATCTAGAATCCAAAAAAATCGAAACACTATTATTCTAACATGAATCATGCTATAATGCTATCAAAAATGAAGAGGTTAACAAATGGAAATCGAACGCAAATTTTTACTAAAGGAAGTGCCGGAGAATCTTGACCGGTATTCATTTCATACCATTGAGCAGGCCTATCTTAACACAAAGCCGGTTGTACGAATCCGCCGGGAGGACGATACCTATTACTTAACCTATAAAGGAAGTGGTCTGATGACACACGAGGAATATAACCTACCATTAGACAAGACCTCCTACGAACACCTGAGAGAAAAAGCAGATGGTCGTATTATCCGCAAAAAAAGATATCTCATCCCACTTTCGCAGGATGAGATTAATTCTGCATGCTATGAACAGCTCAATCACACAGCTTTAACCATTGAGCTTGATATCTTTGAAGGTGATCTCGCTCCGTTAGTTCTTGCCGAAATCGAATTTCCTAATGAAGAAGCTGCTCTTGCCTATGAGATGCATCCTATGTTTGCAGAGGATGTTACCTCAGATCCTAAGTACCACAATTCAAACATGATCAACTGACAGCACTCGTTGATTCCTTTATTTCCAAGCTTCCCTCCAGAGTAAGATGTTTATGCTCCTTCTCTCCTTCAAGAATGTCAAACAACTGATCAATTGTCGCCATCGCCATGTCCTCAACCGGCTGACGTATCGTCGTCAGTCGGGGATAAAAATATTCTCCCAACTCAATTCCGTCATATCCGGCAACCGAAACATCCTCCGGTATCCGATAACCTGCCTCACGAAGAGCGCGGCATGCGCCAATCGCAAGAACATCTGCAATTGCATAGAGTGCTGTAAAATGTACTCCTGACGCAATCAATTTCTTTGTTACCTGATATCCGTTAATCATGGAATACTCCGGAAGCGTATCCTCCAGATGCCCGATTAATTCCTCCCGGTATGGCATGTCATGCTTCCTCAGTGCATCCTGATAACCCTGCAGTCGCAGAGAGCCTACACTTAAGTCCTCACACTTTGCCGCAATGATTGCAATATCTCTATGTCCCAGTGAAATCAGATATTCCGTCATTCTCTCACTCTCTTTTCTGTCGTCCACAGAAACATGGGAATAGGAATTTTCATTCAATTTTTCAGGTCCGGCACCAATCGTTGAAAAAACAAACGGAACCTTTAACCTGCGAAGCTTCTCCTCTGAGTGAGTAAAACAACCTCCCAAAAATATGATACCGCGCAGACGTTTTTCCTTGACTAATTCCAGCGCAACATCCACTTCATTCTCTCTGGATTCTACATGATGAAGCACCAGAGAGTATTTCCGCTTCATGGTTTCTTCCTCAAAAACCTTTATCATGTCAGTAAACATCGGGTTCGTAATTCCCTTTGCCAAAACAGCTATACTGTTTGCCTCAACCCTTTTGAGGTTTCTGGCACTGTTATTAGGCACAAAATCATGTTCTTTGATCACCTGCATGATCATTTGTTTGGTCTCCGGATTAATATCCGGATGATTGTTAATCGCGCGTGAAACGGTACTCACTCCAACACCACACAGGTTGGCTATATCCTTTATTGTAATCTCTGCCACAGATGCTTCCTCTTTCTAACAAAATTAGCGACAGTACAATCTTACCATTTCCTTCATATCTTTGGCAAGACCATCCGGAATCTGTCCCGGGGTAAGTCTCCATACCCAGTTTCCGCCGAGCGTAGAAGGCGTATTGATTCTCGCCTTACCCGAGAGAGCCAAATAGTCCTGCAGCGGAATTACTGCTGTATCTGCAGTCGATGCCAAAGCAGCCCGAAGCATTGCAAGGCGAAGGGCTTCTTTATCGATCTTGCCGTCCACAAGCGGTACGCCCAGATATTTGCAGGCGAATTTCACGTCTGCCTTTCGTGCAGCCTTCATCCAGCCCATCATAGTGTCATTATCATGCGTTCCGGTGTAAACCACACAATTATGGTTATAATTATGTGGCAGATAGTCACTTGGTTCTCTGGAATCAAAGGCAAACTGGAGAACCTTCATTCCCGGAAAGCCAGTCTGCTTAACAAGCTCTAGAACACTAGGTGTAAGGAAGCCAAGATCCTCCGCGATAATCTCCTTCTCCCCTAAGGTCTTCTTAATTGCCTTAAACAAAGCAATTCCCGGTCCCTTCTCCCAGTGTCCGAATTCTGCCGTATCATCTCCATATGGAATCGAATAGTACTCATCAAAGCCACGAAAATGATCAATTCTGACAATATCGTAGAGCTTATAGCAATATCCAAGTCTTCTGATCCACCATTCAAAGCCGGTCTTCTTATGATAATCCCAATCATACAGCGGATTTCCCCACAATTGTCCGGTCTCAGAAAACGCATCCGGCGGGCATCCCGCCACGCCTTTGGGACATAAATCCTCATCCAGCTGAAAAAGCTCCGGATTTGCCCATGTATCTGCACTGTCAAAAGCCACATAAATGGGAATATCCCCAACAATTTTTATCTTCTTTGCATTGGCATAGCTTTTCAGTGCAAACCACTGCTTTGCAAACTCATACTGCTGGAATTTGTAAAATTCTATCTCGTTTGCATATCGCTCCTGATACTTCTTCATAGCTTCCGGTTTGCGAAGCCTGATATCCTCATCCCAAAGAGTCCACTCTTTTCCATCAAAGGAGTTTTTGACCGCCATATAGAGAGCATAATCATCCAGCCAAACCGCATTTTCTGCGCAGAATTTCTGATACTCTCTCCCTGTTACATCAAAACGCCCAAATGCCTTGCGCAGGATCTCAAATCTGGCATGATACAGCTTCTCATAGTTAATTCGTTTTAAATCCGATCCAAAATCAAACGCTTCACATTCTCTCTTACTTAAGAGCTTCTCCTGAATCAGAGTCTCTAAATCAATAAAATACGGATTCCCTGCAAAGGTCGAAAACGCCTGGTAGGGGGAATCTCCATACCCGGTGGGACCAAGCGGAAGAATCTGCCACAAGGACTGTCCCGCCTTTGCAAGAAAATCCACAAACTGATATGCTTCCTTTGAAAAAGTACCAATTCCGTACTTAGAAGGAAGACTGGAAACCGGTAATAAGACACCACTTCGTCTCATCAGTATTTACTCCTCTCATAAGCCATACACTCAATTATCCCTTAACGGCACCGGAAACAACACCTTCAATAATGTATTTCTGACACACAAGATAGAAAACAATAATCGGAATAATTGCCAAAACCAGTGTTGCCATCATCGCACCCATATCTATAGAGCCAAATCCGCCCTTGAGATACTGTACTGCAATCGGAATCGTACGAAACCTCTTCAAATCCAGTGTAAGATATGGCAATAGATAGTCATTCCAGATCCACATCGCCTGCAAAATTGCAACCGTGATGCAGGTCGGCTTTAGAATAGGGAATACAATACTGAAATAGGTCTGAATGGGTGTGCACCCATCAATCATGGCAGCTTCCTCTATCTCAAGTGGGATGGACTTCACAAATCCACAGAACATGAAGACTGCAAGCCCGGCGCCGAATCCGAGATAGACAATGATAAGTCCCCAGGGGGTATTTAAACGTAGCATATCCGCCAGCTTCGACAAGGTAAACATGACCATCTGGAAAGGAACAATCATGGAAAACAGACACAGATAATAAATTCCCGATGTCATTACATTCTTCACCCGGGTGATGTACCATGCCGTCATGGAGGTACATACCACTATGACAAGAACCGAGAGAACCGTGATGAATAACGAAGTTGCAAATGCCGCAAGGAAATTCGTTTTTTCAATGCCACCGATATAGTTTTCAAGACCTACGAACATCTTCTCCCCAACAGGTAGTTCAAAGGGGCGCTTGGAAATATATACCTTCTTCTTAAATGAGTTTAATAACACCAGAAAAACCGGATACACATACAGAAGAGAAATCAACGTAAAGATTATGGATAAAATCCAACCATGCTTTGCTTTTCTAACGGAACTCATTATTGTTGCACCTCCTTTGATCTGGTTAACCAGTTCTGTGTGATAGCAATCAGTGCTACAAGCAGGAAGAATACAACGGCCTTCGCCTGACCAACACCCTCCCATCCATTTCTGGTATAGAACGTGTTAAAAATATTAAGTGCGAGCATCTCCGACTTGTTCGAAGGTTCTCCTGCTGTCAGCGCCAGGTTCTGGTCAAACAGCTTGAAGGAATTCGTCAATGTCAGAAATGTACAGATTGTAATGGATGGCATAACCATCGGAATTGTAACATGGCGCAGAATCTGACTGGGTTTAGCCCCGTCGATCTTGGCCGCCTCAATAAGCTCGCCCGGAATATTCTGTATACCGGCAATATAGATAATCATCATATATCCAATCTGCTGCCAGTTCATCAGAATAATCAGTCCCCAGAAACCATAAGCACCGCTATAGGTCAGTGTTCGGTCAAACTGCAGAAGGATACCATTTAACAGTAACTGCCAGATATAACCAAGTACGATACCACCAATCAGGTTTGGCATAAAGAATACGGTACGGAAAATATTAGTTCCTTTGATTCCTTTGGTTAAAAGCATGGCAATCGTAAAGCCAAAGAAATTGATCGTCACAACGGAAACAACAGTAAAGAGTGCTGTAAAGCCCAACGAATGCACAAATGTTGAATCCGAGAAGATATTCAGGTAATTTCTAATTCCTACGAATTTTGCATCCTGTACAGTCGTAAATTCACAAAAGGAAAGATAGATACCCATAATAAAAGGTACAATAAATCCAATTGTAAACGCTGCCAAAGTGGGCAATACAAAAATAGGAAAATATTTCTTAATTGACTTTTCCATTTTGTCTCCTTCCTGATATTCCTTGTAATGTCAGAATTGACATTGTCATTTCTCTAAAAAGGGATGAGCGGCTTTGCGCTCACCCCTCTATTTATCGATTAATAATATCTTACTGTGAAATTGCAGCAGCGGCATACTCTGTTGCCCAGCCGTCTACGAAGGCGGTTTTCACTGCATCCCAATCACCGGTTCCCTGTGCGTACTCTAACAGAGCACTTCCCACACCATTCTTCCAGTTCTCAGAAGGCATGGTGGTAAAGGTCCAAGCCACAGAGGTCTTACCATTCTTGATATACTCATTCGCTGCAATTACAAGCGGATTAGAAGGAGCATAATCATCAAAGGTATCAAACGGAGTTACAAAGCCCATCTCGTTTGCCAGACTGTTTCTTCCCTCGTCAGAGGTAACAACCCATGCTAAGAAATCAAGTGTTGCCTGAATATCAGCAGGATCCGCATTCTTATTTACACACCAGTAGTTCTCAGAACCTGTGCAGAGTCCCTGATTCTCCTCACCTTCGGCGCCGATAAAGATCGGAAGCATTCCGAGATCCTCGTCTGCAACTTCATTGCCGGTGATATCACCATAAGCCCATGTTCCATTCTGATAGAAAACTGCCTCGCCTAAAGCAAACTCGCTGGCAGCATCCTCACCGGTCTTACTGGATAACAGTGTTCCAGAACAGGTTGCATCTGTAATGTAGAGATCCCAGATCTGCTTATACTGATCTAAGTAGGTACCCTTGATGGCATCGGTAGCACCAATTCCGTCTTTCTGATACTCATAGTAAATCGGAAGGTTTGCAAGGTGAGTCTTAAATCTCCAGTCAGAGGAGCTGTCCATACCGGCGGAAGTAAATGCGCCTTCGATACCAAGCTCATCCTTCTTTGCCTGAATGTCATCTGCTACTGCTTTCAGTTTGTCGAAGGAATTGATTTCAGATACATCACTGATCACTGCACCCTCTGTTGCAATGTA
>CALZEZ010000057.1 GCA_945643825.1 uncultured Lachnospiraceae bacterium | reverse complement strand
CTCCTTACTGTGGTGGGACTACATATATAATAATACCATCAATTTCAATTCTTACAGCTTCACTTTCATTGTTCGTTTAAGAGATTGTATTATTACTATTATTAACGGAAAAACGAGCATTACTTAATGAGTTTTCATACTTTGCTAGATTTTCAATCTTAATTGGTGCGTCTGATGCCACATAGTACGTAGCACCAGGCGTCAACGTAATCGATCCACTATAACTAGTAAGAGGATTCTCCTCGCTTCCGTACACTAGACCCCCGGTTTCTTCCCCCGTCTCGTCTCCTGATTCATCCTCCGTCTCGTCTCCCGATTCATCCTCTGTCTCATCCTCGACGATCGTGCCCGGGAACCGGTCGCTACCATTCTGTCTGCCATATTCGCCGCCCCATTCCCTATACTGTACACTGGTGCGGTCAAGCTCGCGAACCGCTTCGTTGATCGCAATAAGCTTCTCATTCAGCCGTTCTTCATCTGCGGTAAGGAGACGTTCTGCATTCTGTACGAGCTGATCAAGCTTTGCCTCGGGCATACCACTCTGTACACGATTTCGAATCTGCGCATTCTGTGCTATCTCGACTGCCACAAAGCCGGGAATATCCTGCTCGGTCGCCTTCTCAATGATGATATCGCACTTATCTCCGATCTTGTTCGGTTCATAGGTTACAAAGATTGCTTTCTGACCGGAATTTAACACAATCGACTTCTGCTGCCCGGTAATTGGATCCTGCACATAGCACTGCACCTGTCCCTCAATCAACGTCACCGTAGTCTGATTCTTATGATCTACCTTCACGACTCCGCTCGTACCGCGGATACCCATGGTCATCGTCGAGGTGCGGATACTCAGGTTCTCGCCGGTCTCTAATGGCTTTGCCACATCAAAGAAGATGCTTCCGCTTGACACTAACAGCTCAAGATCCTTTCCCCTCTTTCTGACCTCAACCTCACTGACTGCGTCCTCCTTGACTACCCTGCTGTCATCCAGCGTAATCCACGCGTAGCTGGCTTTCTCTGTTGTAAGCTGGTAGCCGCTGTACAGCTTCATGTTGTCAATCGTCGGTACCCCTCGTCCGTTCATGTTTTCCACCGATACCTCACCCTCGGTCTTAGACAACTCCATAGTGGAACCGACTGCTTTGTCCGCAGACACCACGCCGCCCATGCCAAGCACAAGCATCCCCACTAAAATCCATGTTACTACTTTCTTCTGCCTCTTCATACTTCCTCCTTCTGCCTCTTAAACTCTCTAATCTATACTCTCCCAGCACCTGCTCTCCACGAAAAGTCCGGTCAGCTCAGGATCCAGCTTTCCTTCCTTATTTGCCATCGCATCCAGAATTGCAAGTGCCTTTTCCACCGGCATACCCGGCTTATATGGTCTGTCGTCTGCCACCAGTGCATCAAAGATATCAAGTATCGTAATGATACGAATCTCCTGAGGGATATCCTCTCCTGCCAGATGATTCGGATATCCACTTCCATTTAACAGCTCATGATGACCGGCTGCCCATTTCTGCACATTTGAAAACTCCTTTGAGAACTTAATCTGTGAAAGCAGCTTTCTGGTCACAACGACATGGTTTTCCATGATCTTCCGCTCTTCGTCCGACAGGGTTCCCTTTCGAATGCTTAGCAGTGCTAGCTCTTCGTCTGTCAGCCACGGATGTTCTTCTCCCTGCCACAGATAGGTGCAAGCTTTGATTGCCTTTATCTGTTCCAGGGTCTCGTCCGGAAGAAAGCCTGCCCGATTACTCTTCTCAATAAGCGCAAGTGCCTGTGCTGTCTTTTCCTTTGTCTCCTCGTAGGACTGTTCTGACAGCTCCCCCTTTAGGACATCAATCTGCGCTAACATATCGATGCGCTCCATCCTGTGTCGAATCTGCTCAAGCGTCCTTTCGTCCAGTCTGGCTTCCTTATTCATAACCTCAAGAGGTGTAACTAACTTCCCGATATCATGTAGCCACACACTCATCAGGATTTCCTCCTGATGCGCTTCGTCAAACCGTCGCTTTCCGGTTTTCTTCTTTTCTACTTCATTTAAATAATCCAGGAATCTCTCCCCATACTCTGCCATATGCCTCGTATGGCTTAAGTTATATGGCGTTCTTTCATCAACTGCCGAGGACATCACACGAACAAAGGACCAGAATAAATCCTTGATCTCCTGCATGTAGGTTACGTTCTGAATCGTAATCGCCGCCTGCGAGGCCACAGATTCTACCGCCTTAACCATATCCTTGGAGAAGCCGCACACCTGTCCGTTCTCGTCCATCGCATTGATGAGCTGGAGCACACCGATTTTTGACCCTTCCCGATTCTTCATCGGAATCACGAGCATCGACTGTGTATGGTAGCCAGTGATCGCATCGTAGCGAATCGGCCCTGAGAAATCATATTCGCTGCTTGCCCTGACATCGTCAATACATATGATTCTATCCTCAATTAAGGACAGTGCACATACACTTTCCCGCGTTAGCTTCACCGGCGGAAGCGACGGATCCTTCCCATCCCCACCCTCGTAGGTGTTGAGGGTATTATTGCGCATGATTTTAAAACGAAGCGAATCCTCATCCAGAAGATAGAGTGTTCCCGCATCACATCTTGTCAGCTTCATGACGCTGCTCAAAATCAATTCCAGTAATTTATGAAAATCCTTTTCCCCGGAGAGCGCGATTCCAATATCTAACAGCTGCTCCATATTTTCGTTTGTCATAATGTTATTCTCATTCCTTCTCTTGCAAAAATGCAGTCTGCATCCTGTTTCTTGGCGCTCTCATTTGCTCTATCAATCACAGCATCCTCATACTCCCAGGAGTAATGCATCATCGCTACTTTGGATGCCTGCGCTTCTTCTTTTATCCGGATTCCTTCCACCCAAGAGGAATGTCCCCATCCCACATGTCCTGCCAGATCCTCCGGCAGAAAATGTGCATCAAAAAGTATCAGCTGCGCCTTTTTTGCAAAGCTTCGGTAGCTCTGACTCATCCGCTCGTCCACCTCACAGTCCATGCCATAGACAAGCGCCTTTCCCTGATGTTCCATGCGATACATCAGACACACGCCCGGATGATTGCTTCTACAGGTTTTCACGCTGGTTTCCCCGGGCAACAGGATCGTCTCCTGCTCTTTTATCTCATGAAGCGTGATATCCGCTGCCATTTTGCCAAGCGGAATCGGCCAGTAGGGTGCTCCGACAAGCCCGCTTAATACCTTTTGCAGGCTTCCTTCTTCAACACACGGACCATAGATATGAAGCTCCTGTCCCGGTTTATATAAGGGTTGAAACCCATATAAGCCCAGCACATGGTCGACATGTAAATGGGTGAGAAAAAGATGCACGGGTTTTTTCTGCTCTGCTATCTCCAATCCAAGTCTGACAATACCGGTTCCCGCATCAAATACAACAAGCTTATCGCCACAGTCAACGGACACACAGCAGGTACTGCCACCATAGCCCTGATATTCACTTCCTGTCATGGGTAGGGAGCCGCGTACTCCCCAAATCTTTACCTGTTCCACAAATCCAGCTTCTTCCTTACTTCTGTTCTGCGTCTTCCATACGCTTAAAGATAAGCTCATAGCCGTCATCCCCATAATGAAGGGATCTGTTGACACGGCTGATCGTCGCCGTCGAGGCTCCGGTTTTTTCTGCAATCTCGAGATAGGTCTTCTTCTCCCGCAGCATTGCTGCCACCTCAAATCTCTGTGAAAGGGAAAGAAGCTCGTTTACCGTACAAAGATCTTCAAAAAAACAATAGCATTCTTCCTTGTTCTCCAGCTTCAGTATTCCGTCAAACAGATGATCTACCGCTTCCGTTCTAAGTTTCTTATTCATGCACAATCTCTCCATTTCCTAGTTCTGATATCATTACTGCATTCTGTAGATATTTTACCATACTAAAGTTGTAAAGTAAAGAAAACTTAACAAGCCCGCTAAAAAAAGCGGGCTTGCAATCAGAGTCCCAGAACATGGGAAGCAATTGAAAAGTACACTAACAACGACAATGCGTCCACAATCGTCGTGATAAAGGGACTTGCCATGACTGCCGGGTCAAATCCAAGCTTTTTTGCAAGCATCGGAAGGCTACAGCCCACAATCTGCGCAATCATTACCGCACAGACTAGCGTGATACAGATGACCACCGCGACCGGAATCGCGATATGATCCATTGCGATCAGCTTGACGAAATTGGCTGCTGCCAGTGTGGTGCCACAAAGCATGGCAATCCGAATCTCCTTGCCTGCGACCCTAAACCAGTCCTTAAACGCAACCTCGTTAAGCGATAATCCACGAATAATAATCGCACTTGCCTGTCCACCGGCATTACCACCGGTATCCATTAGCATCGGGATATAGGCCGTCAAAATCACACAAACACTTAAGGCATCCTCAAAGGAGGAAATAATCTTACTTGTAAATGTGGACGAAATCATAAGCAAAAGAAGCCATGGAATTCTTTTTTTCCAGCCTTCCATCACGGAGGTACGAAGATATGGCCGGTCTGACGGCATCACAGCAGCCATCTTCTCAATATCCTCAGTTGCCTCCTCCTGCAGGATTTCCACGATATCATCGACCGTGATGATACCGACCAGACGATTCTCATTGTCCACAACAGGCATCGCGGTAAAGCCGTACTTCTGGAATTGTGCCGCTGCCTGCTCCTGGTCGGTATGTGTATGAATGGAAATGACATTCTCATTCATGATGTCACCAATGACGTCCTGTGGGTCACTGAGCAGCAGATAACGGAGTGCAACCGTTCCGACCAGTCGTCTTCCGCTGTCAAGTACATAACAGATATTGACCGTTTCCCTATCCAGGGCAATCTTTCGGATTCTCTCAATTGCCTCTGCCACCGTCAGATTCTCTTTCAAATCTGCATACTCCACGGTCATAATGCTTCCGGCAGAATCCTCCGGATAGCGCAGCAAATCGTTAACCTCCCGGCGTGTCTCCGGGCTTACGTTAGACAGAAGCCTCTTCACAACATTTGCAGGCATCTCGTCAAGAAAATCCGCCGCATCATCGGACATCAGATTATCGATGATGACTCCGGCTTCTTTATCAGACAGCATCGTGATAATATACTGCTGATTATCTACCTCCAGATATGCAAACACATCCGCAGCCGTATCCTTTGGCAAAATTCGAAATATCTTTAACAGCTCCTCTTCCTTCATCTCCTCGAGGACAGCAGCGATATCCGCAGCATTCATCTCCTCAAGGCTCTGGCGAAGTCGAGTGTACTGTTTGGTCTCTAAGAGTTCTTTTATTTCTTCTCTAAGCTCTTCCATAATTTTTCTCCTTCATTATTCAGTTTCGTGGTCTTACTACTTCGCCCGGGAACAGGGTTATCGGTACTATGCATCGTACTCTTTTTCATAAAACCACCACCTTTCAGAGAAAAATTTGTCAAATTACTTCATTAAAAAATATACAAAAATCTAGCTCGTCTTGTCAACATAAAATGCCTCACCAAGACTTTCCATCTCCACCTTGCCACAGGTAGCTTCCGTCAATGCCTTTTGCAGCTCTTCGCTTTCCTCTGCCGGCATCTGAACCGTCAGGGAAACCCTGTCCGTGTAGGAGCTGTCCTGCTGCTCGATTCCACGCTCATTTAGCACATATAACACCTTTCCGATGCTATTATAGTCCGTATCGATTCGAAGGGTGACACCCATTCTCATCGTCCCGATCTCACAGCTTGCAAGACCTGCCTGAACAGCCTGTGTATAAGCACGGACAAGTCCACCCGTGCCTAAAAGTGTTCCTCCGAAATATCTGGTTACAACCACCGCAACGTTGCGTATTTCAGAGCCAAGCAGCACTTCTAACATGGGGCGCCCGGCTGTGCCGGAGGGTTCTCCGTCATCACTGCATCTGGTAAGCTGCGCCTTTTCTCCGATTACAAAGGCCGAGCAGTTATGCCTCGCATCCCAATACTTCTTTTTTACTGTCTCTATAAAAGCACAGGCCTCCTGCTCATCTGACACCGGTGCCACTGTGGCAATAAATCGGGACTTCTTTTCTATAATCTCCCCTTCGCCACCTTTTAATACAATTTTATGCATCTGTTTACTCTCCTTAAGAAATCATAAACATTTTAACATATCCCTGATTAAAAGCGTATAGAAAAGTTAACAATTCTTAATATGGAAGAAAAAACCTTTATTTCACAGCATGATTCTGCTATAATGTATGAGTCAATTTTGAATATGCATTTTTTAAGGAAAGGACTATGTTAACATATGAATTATGGAAGGAAAGGTGTCCAAAGAAAAAAGAGGGCACTGAATGCGCAGGCCGGAAAATGGGGAAAAAAGCTTGCTCTGACCGTGCTCGAAATCTTCTTAATTGCCTTTATCGGAATCGGAATCATCGGTGCCAGTGCAGGTCTTGGCGTTTTCAAGGGTATCCTTGCAACGGCTCCCGACATCTCCAATATCGATGTCTCACCAACCGGATTTTCTACCTTTGTCTATGATAACCAGGGTCACCAGACAGCTAAATTAGTTGCTACCGACTCTAACCGTATTCCGGTCAGCATGGATAAAATTCCGGAAAATCTGGCACACGCTTTCGTCGCAATCGAGGATGAACGTTTCTACGAACACAATGGAATTGATATTAAAGGTATTATCCGTGCCGGAGTAGATGCAATTGCTAAGGGAAGACTCGGACAGGGAGCCTCCACAATCACACAGCAGCTTTTAAAGAACAGTGTATTTACCAGCTGGACCAACGAGACGAAGATTCAGAGTATCAAGCGTAAGATTCAGGAGCAGTATCTGGCTATCCAGCTCACAAAGGTAATGAGCAAGGATGACGTGCTTTGTAACTATATGAACACCATCAACCTCGGGCAGAATACGCTCGGTGTGCAGGCTGCGTCGCTGCGGTATTTTAATAAGGACGTCAGTGCGCTGACTCTTTCCGAATGTGCCGTGATTGCAAGCATTACCCAGAATCCGTCCCGCTACAATCCGATCTCACATCCTGAAAATAACGCAGAACGCCGCGATAAGGTGTTACGCCATATGTTAGAGCAGGGCTATATCTCTCAGTCAGAATACGATGCCGCCATAAAGGACGATGTCTATTCCCGAATTCAGGTTGTCAATGCCGAAACCCCTGATGACACTGTGAATTCCTATTTTGTAGATGCTCTGACTGACATTCTTCTCGATGACCTGGTAACTGCCGGATATACCGAGACACAGGCTTATACGTTACTCTACAGCGGTGGTTTAAAAATCTATTCCACACAGGATCCTGATATTCAGGCTATTGCCGATTCGGTCTGCTCCGATGAGAATAATTTCCCGGAGAATGTCAAGTGGCAGCTCAACTACGAGTTGACGATTCAGGACAAGGATCAGGAATTTCACAATCACAGTTCCGAGATGTTCCGGACCTTTATTCGTGAGGAAAACGCCCGCTTCAATATGATCTATACCGACCGTGATCAGGCATACGCCGACATTGAGCGCTATAAGGAATCCGTCCTGGGAGACGGTGATGAGGTTTTTGCTGAGAAGATCACTCTCACCCCCCAGCCGCAGATCTCCATGACAATTGAAGACCAGCATACCGGCTATGTCGTAGCAATGGTCGGTGGACGAGGTGTCAAGGAAGGAAGCCGTACCTTTAATCGTGCAACCGATTCCCCCAGACAGCCCGGTTCTACCTTCAAGGTTGTCTCCACCTACGCACCTGCTCTTGACAGTGCAGGGCTTACTCTGGCAACTGTTATGAATGACGCGCCGTTTAACTATGCAGAGGGAAAACCTGTTGCCAACTGGTATGGTGAGACGTATCGTGGTCTT
>CALZEZ010000056.1 GCA_945643825.1 uncultured Lachnospiraceae bacterium | reverse complement strand
CTACAAAGCCCATAAATACAAGCTTTGTAGGGATTTACCTATTTATTCAAACTCTATAATTCGCAGTTGTTGACGGTTCTGGGGAATGGTACGACATCGCGGATGTTGCCCATACCGGTCAAGTACATCACACAGCGCTCAAAGCCAAGGCCAAAGCCTGCATGTCTGGCGGAACCGTATTTACGAAGATCCAGATAGAACTGGTAGTCTTCTTTGTTTAAACTAAGCTCGTCCATGCGTTTCTCCAAAAGCTCCAGATTGTCCTCACGCTGACTGCCGCCGATAATCTCGCCGATACCGGGCACAAGACAGTCCATCGCGGCTACGGTCTTGCCATCGTCGTTGAGCTTCATGTAGAAGGCTTTGATCTCCTTCGGATAATCCGTTACAAATACCGGGCGCTTGAAGATCTCCTCCGTGAGGTAACGCTCATGCTCGGTCTGAAGGTCACAGCCCCAGAATACTTTATATTCGAATTTATCATTATGCTTTTCCAGAAGCTCAATTGCCTCGGTGTAGGTCACATGTCCAAAGTCAGAATTCAGCACATGATTGAGACGGTCTAAGAGTCCCTTGTCGATGAACTGGTTAAAGAAGTTCATCTCCTCCGGAGCATTCTCAAGGACGTAGCGGATGACGAACTTTAACATGCTCTCGGCTAAGATCATGTCATCCTTTAGATCTGCGAAGCAAATCTCGGGCTCGATCATCCAGAACTCTGCCGCATGGCGGGTCGTGTTGGAGTTTTCAGCACGGAAGGTCGGTCCGAAGGTGTAGACATTTTTAAATGCAAAGGCATAGGTCTCGACATTTAGCTGTCCGGAAACGGTAAGGTTGGTCTGTTTGCCAAAGAAATCCTTTGTGAAATCCACCGCACCATCCTCGTTCATCGGAGGATTCATCATGTCGAGAGTCGTTACCTGGAACATTTCGCCGGCTCCCTCACAGTCACTGGAGGTGATTAAGGGCGTGTGTACGTAGACGAAGTCTCTTTCCATAAAGAAGGTATGGATTGCGTATGCGATTAATGAGCGCACGCGGAATACTGCCTGGAAGGTGTTGGTTCTGGCACGCAGATGCGGAATGGTACGCAGATACTCGAAGGTGTGTCTCTTCTTCTGAAGCGGATAATCCGGATCGGAGGCTCCCTCCAAAACAATCTCGGCTGCCTGCATCTCAAAGGGCTGTTTGGCGTTCGGGGTTGCCACGATGCGTCCCTTGGCAATGATTGCCGTACTGACACCGAGCTTAGTCAGCTGGTCGAAGTTGGCAAGTGCATCGCTATATACGATCTGCAGGGTTTCAAAGAAGGTTCCGTCATTTACTACAATAAAGCCAAAGGTCTTGGAATCGCGGTTGGAGCGAATCCACCCGCCGACGGTTACCTCTTTGTCCAAATATTTGTCTGTGTTACGATATAAATCTCTGATCTGCGTCAGTTCCATATTGCATTCCACCTTATCCCTATTTTTTCTAATTCTCCGTTACAAGGTCTTCTACTGTAACGTTCTCTGACAGTACTTCACCAATTTTATCATAGAGAAGCCAGAAGCGCTCTATCTCGATATCTGCGCCGGCTGCCTCGAGATCACTCAGGGAGCCATAGCCCATCTCACTGATGGTCTTGATGATATCCTCATCCGTTATCTTGATTCCCTCAGCATTGGCTACCGCCTGTACTGCTACGAAGCGCTTTGCCATATCAGCAGATTCTACTGCAAGCTGTGCCTTGGTGTCAGGCGTCAAAAAGGCGGATACATCCATGCCATACATGGAGGCATACCATGCCATCATCTGAATATTCTGATTATACCAGATGTTTCCTACTCCTTCCGGTATCTCTTTCTCCGAATAGGTACTGTTGTCTGTCAGTGCCTGCATGGCAGCCTCGACGATTTTCTCCTGCCGCTGCAGCTCGGCGCGTTCCATAAGCGCTTCTCTTGCCTTTTCGCGATACTCTTCCACAGTAGCGCATTCAGGATCCAAGACCTTAGCCATAGCATCATTAAAGTCATCCAGTTTCGCCGTAATAAAGTTTACTGTTACCGTAAACACAACCTCTTTGCCTGCAAGATCCGGGTTGTTCTGGTAAGGATCCGGGAAGGTCAGGTTCAGATCCACGGTCTGTCCGGGCTTTACCTTTTTCTCCAAAAGTCCGCTCTCGAAGCCGTCGATGAACTGTCCGGAGCCCAATGTCAGAGTTCCTCCTTTTGCTGTTCCTCCCTCAAAGGCAACGCCATCCAATTTGCCTTCGTAGTCAATGTTGACGGTGTCGCCGTCCTCAACCGCGCGGTCGGTTATGCCTGCTGCTGCGTCTGTGGCGGTTGCAAGTGCACTTTCGATATAGCTATCCACTTCGCTCTCCTCCACGGTTGCCGGTTCAACCTGAACGGTGAGATTCTTATAGTCACATAATGTCACGTACTCTTCTACCTTCAAGGTGGCAGGTGCAACGGTCTCTAAGAGGAGGGTATCCTGCGTGTCTGCGGCGTCGGTGCTGTCTGCGCTATCCTGTGCTGCATCGTTCTGCGCTGCATCCTCCTGTGTTTCAACCTGCGTGTCCGCACCATTTTCTGTGTCTGTCTTATTTCCACAGGCAGTGAGAGACGCTGCAACAAGTGCTGTTGTCAAAAAAATTGCTAATTTCTTTTTCATAATAATCCTCATTTCTATCGATACAATGTCAATCGGTATTGTATCACAAAACCCTTGCTAATAAAAGCTTTTTTTGCTACAATAGGTCTGTTCATTTGAAGTTAGGAGGTACGCATGAATACATTAGGAATTGTTTTATTAGTTATTGTCATCGTACTGGCAATCGCCCTGGTCGTTCTTTATTTTCTCGGTAAGCGGGCACAGAAAAAGCAGGAGGAACAGAAAGAGCAGATTGAGGCTGCAAAGCAGACGGTGAATATGCTTATCATTGATAAAAAGCGAATGAAGCTTAAGGAAGCGGGTCTGCCGCAGATGGTCATCGATCAGACACCGAAGATCATGCGTGGTTCCAAGCTCCCGATCGTAAAAGCCAAGGTCGGTCCTCAGATCATGTCCCTCGTATGCGATGAGAAGATTTTTGACAGCGTTCCTGTAAAGAAGGAAGTAAAGGCGGTTGTCAGTGGTATCTACATCACTGAGGTAAAGGGTCTGCACGGCAAGGTTGTCGTAAACCAGAATACAAAGAAAAAGAGCAAATTCAAGCAGCTGCTTGAAAAGGCGCAGGAAAAAGCCGGTGCAAAGCCTGTGAAATAGAATCTGTCTAAAAAAGACTGCTCATCGCAGTCTTTTTTCTTTGTCATTTTATCCATATCTCAAGCTCATTTTCGGATAGCAGGTCACCATCCATGCCAAGGGAATATTGCAGGGAAACGCATACCTCGTCGGGATTTTCGATAAGAGAAAGTCCGGTCGTCGTGACCTGGAGCATAAGCACACCATATGGTGTCTCGTATCTTCCTTCCGTGGTTTTGCCCGGCACAAATTCCAACTGTGCCTGTACGGCTCCTTTTTTTGTCATTACAAGCCGCCCCGGCTCCATGCGCAGAATCGTCGTATGCTTATGTCCGTCCTCCTCCGGTATCTCTTCGTAGCGGACAAAGCTTGTCAGTCCTTTCGTGAGATATCTTCCGGGCGCCTTTGTCTTCATCTGTTCTTCACCGGTCCCCGGCTGGCGCTGCGTACCATGCACCAAAACCGTTACGTCCTCTTTCATCTGGTTGACTTGCTTCCTTCCTATTCTAAAAAGCTTAAGGTCAGGCGAACCTTTCCTTCTGCCAGTGCTTCCTCAAGAAATGCTGTGATTTCCTCCGGGGTCACGTCGGCGAGGAACGCTTCCCACTCCTCTGGAGTCATTCCCTCCGGCACCTGCGTCTCGTCGATCACGCAGATGTCCTGCGTGAGTGCAAATTCCGGATAAAGAAAGCCCCAGAAAAAGGTGGTATAGGCTCCCAACAGTAATAGTCGTAAAACTACTTTGCGTATATGTTCCATGATAACCTCCATGTTGTTCTACATGGAGTCTTACCGCATTCTTCCTTTTTTATACTTCTCGGCTTCTTTTCCTGCATTTTCCAGGCGAATCTGTTTCACGATCGCTGCTTCCTGGTTGTCGATGTGCAGTCTCGCCATCTGTGCCGCGGTCTCTTTGTCCCGATTTATGATGCTTTGGTAGATGATGCGATGTTCGTCAATCAGGCGGGCGTGTTCACTCGTCTCCTTGATGTACTCAAAACGGTAGCGGTACATCTGCTCGGAGAGATTGTGGATGAGCTGGATCAGGCGGGCATTGTCCGTGGCCTGGATAATGATATCGTGGAGCGCCACATCCGCCTGGGCGATGACCTTGGTGTCTCCTGTCTTCGTGGCTTCCTCAAAGGCATCGCACGCACGCTTGAGCTCTTCTTTTTCCTCCTCGGTAATGCGGTCACAGGCAAGCTCCGCGCAGAGTGCGTCGAGTGCACGTCTGACCTCGAGCACATCCTTTAGGCTTTTTTCTGTAATCTGGGCAACCTCGGCGCCGCGTCGGGGAATCATGGTGACAAGTCCCTCCAGCTCGAGCTTGCGGATCGCCTCGCGGATCGGGGTGCGGCTGACGCCCAGCTTGTCGGCAAGATGAATCTCCATCAGTCTCTCGCCCGGTTTGAGCTCACCGGTTAAAATTGCCCGGCGGAGGGTACTAAATACGACATCGCGCAGGGGAAGGTAGTCTTCATTATCAATTAAGGAGAGGGTATCCTTCATTTAAATTCCTCCTTGCTCTTCGGATTTACAAACGTGGTGCGGATTACGCGGTGACCCGTTGTCTCTAAGACCTTTGCTGCCGCATCGGCTTTTGCCTCCTCCTCAAACACGGCAAATACCGTCGGTCCGCTTCCGCTCATCAGCGCTTTTATTGCTCCCTGCTGCTCGAGAAGTCTCTTTATCTTTGCAATGACAGGGTGCAGGGCAATCGTCACGGTCTCTAAAACATTTTCCATTCTGTCCGTCATGCCGGTCAGATCTCCCTTTTTAATGGCTTCTATCATGCCATCTATGTCCGGGTGCTTCTGTAAGCTTTCTACATGAAGGTTCTCATAAACGGCCTTTGTGGATACGCTCACATCGGGCTTTACGATCACTAGCGGCACCTGCGGTGGGCTTGGAAGGGGGGTCAGTATCTCGCCGATCCCCTCTGAGAGTGCGGTTCCTCCCATAATGCAGTAGGGGACATCCGCGCCGATCGTCACAGCAATTTCCCGCAGCTCTTCGTCCGACAATCCAAGTGCAAAGAGCCGGTTCATGCCGGTAAGTGCCGCTGCGGCATCGGTACTGCCGCCTGCCATGCCTGCTGCCACGGGGATATTTTTCTGCAGGGTGAAGGAGACTCCCAGGTTTCGCCCGGTCTTTTCCATGAGTTTTCTTGCGGCCTTGCAGACAAGGTTCGTGTCATCCTCCGGAACAAGCGTGGTGACCGCCTGCCCATCCTGCAGGAGCTTGAACTGAATGCCCGGTTCGTCCGTTTTTTCTATGGTTAGCAGATCATAGAGATCAACGGTCTGCATGATCATTTTGACAAGGTGATAGCCGTCGGGTCGGCGGCTTAGTACATCCAGGCCAAGGTTGATCTTGGCGTAGGCTTTTTGCGTTATCTTTTCCATGAGGTTTTCCTTACTGTTTGTATATGACTGTTTGTATATGGCTGTTCGCTTTGTATTATTATGGCTGCGATTGCATTTTGTATACAAGGATTGTATTAAATTATATACAATCGGGTGGGATTCGTCAACAGGATGCGCATCTGGAGAAAGTGGTTGCGGAAAACCCGGAAAGGGTGCACAATATAAGCAAACAGAAAGGGACAGGTCTTTATGGATTATCCGAGTACTCATACAATTAATGATATCTATGCCTTACCAGACGGAGAAAGAGCAGAACTCATTGACGGCAAAATTTATTACATGGCACCGCCCAGCAGAAAGCATCAAGACATTGCCGGAGAGCTGTTCGGTACGATTCGGGAATACATCAAGTCCAATCACGGAAGCTGCAAAACCTACACCGCCCCATTTGCAGTTTTTCTGAATGAGGATGATAAAAACTATGTTGAGCCGGATATCAGCGTGATCTGTGACCCCAGGAAGTTAAATGACAAGGGCTGCGTCGGCGCTCCTGACTGGATCATTGAAATCGTCTCTCCAGGCAGCAGACGGATGGATTATTCCATCAAATTGTTCAAATACCGCACCGCCGGTGTCCGTGAATACTGGATTGTAGATTCGGAGAAAAACCGCATCACTGTTTATGACCTGGAACACGAGGACATGAGTGAATACACATTTGCAGACACCGTAAAAGCGGGCATATACACCGATTTATCCATTGACTTTAATAAACTGAATATCTAGATAATTTCGGAACAATCTGCAACGAGATAATTATCCAAATCTGGGCTGTAAGCTAAACTATTTGAGGATTTGTCCGATATATGATATACGAAAGACATGGATGTACCGAAGCAGAGGCTTCAGAAGGAGGTAAGAATGAGTGTAAATGGAGTTACCGATTCAACCAGTGTTTCCTATGTGAGTGCGCAATACAATAAGACTGCAGCCAAGGAAGCAAAGCAGACAGAAAAAAAGGACGCTGCAGGTGCTACGCAGACCGCAAATGAGTCGGGTGTCGTATATGAGAGCAGCACTGCAGAGAAGGTTGTAAACAAGACGCAGTATGCCAACCCGGAGCTTGTTGCGAAGTTAAAATCCGACTTGGAAGCAAGAACCAGTCAGTTGCAGAACATTGTGACACAGATGCTGTCCAAGCAGGGATCAACCTTTGCAAAAGCAAATGATATGTGGGAAATTCTTGCAAGCGGAAAATTCACCGTGGATGCAGCCACAAAGGCGCAGGCACAGGCAGATATCGCCGAGGATGGTTATTGGGGTGTCGAGCAGACCTCAGACCGGATCATTGATTTCGCGAAGGCTCTTGCCGGAGATGATGCGACAGCACTTGAGAAAATGCGTGATGCTTTTGAGAAGGGCTATAAGATGGCAGAGAAGACCTGGGGCGGAGAGCTCCCGGAGATCAGCCAGAAGACCTATGATGCCGTGATGAAGAAATTCGATGAGCTGACGCAAAAGAAAACAGAGGCGCCTGCGACCGAGAGTGCCGAGGCAACCACTGTAGTATAAAGCATATAAGATAAGGGGACTGTGAGAAATCGCAGTCCCCTTAAATTGTAGACAAGGTCCCGCCCAAATGTATGATTTGGAACTTTCCGGACAAGTATTTCTCATATAGTTCCAAAAAACAGCAATTATACAGACTTTTTGGAACTGACAGAACGTTTTTTTCCTTCATAGACCCAAAAAAAAGGTAATTCGTCGTTTTTTGGAACTGACAGAGCATTTTTCCCCCTCATAGACCCAAAAAAATGGAAATTCACTGTTATTTTGGAACTCCCAGGAATATTTTTTTCGTATAGTTCCAAAATCTCAATTCAAAAATAGTGATTCGATTTTATATTAGCCCAAAGACAACCACACATAAGTTAGGTGGGTGAATGCTTCATGAGGAGAAGCTTGTCGCCGGGGTAGATGTCATTGCCGGTAAGGCCATTGAGTTCTTTGATGACATCGACAGGCACATAGTACCGCTTGCCGATCTTCCAGAGGGAATCGCCGGGCTGGACGACATAGATGACCATTCCGGGCAGTGCATTCATGGTTTCCTGGTCAAGCTCCCTTGTTGTGATCTCCTCGATGATCTGCTCCTTCCTTGTATCAAAGGCCAGAAGGTCGAAGACAATCCCTGCATTTACTTCCGCCTCTTCACTGTCTAGCATGGATGCGTCCATATCCTCGATATG
>CALZEZ010000055.1 GCA_945643825.1 uncultured Lachnospiraceae bacterium | reverse complement strand
CAGCTCCACCAGATTTTTCTCTCACGTCGAGAGCTTTCTGGGAAAACCGATCGGAGGAAAGGATCCCGAAAATGTGGAGAAGCTGCGCAATTATGTAGTCAACCAGTACTTTAGTTATTGTAAATAGCAGAATGGGAATTAACATGAAACTGACGCAGGAAATGATTACTGCCTGTCTGGATGAAATAGACGGGAAGACTTCTTTTTACTATAAAAATCTTGTCACCGGTGAGGTGATGGCTGTACGCCCGCAGGAGAAGCTGCTTGCGGCCAGTGTGATCAAGCTGTTTGTGTTAGTATATGTCTTTAGCCGTTTTGAGGACGGTACTCTGGATCCGCAGGAAACCATGACCCTGCGGGAACAGGATAAGGTTCCACCGAGCGGGGCACTTTATTTTCTACATGAGGGACTTGAAGTGACTCTGATGGATCTTTGCAAGCTGATGATTGTGTTCAGTGACAACGTGGCGACTAACCTGCTTTGCGACAGAGTCGGCATATCTGAGATCGTTCAGTGGATGAAGGAGCAGGGCTACACGACCTCGGTTTTAGCCCGAAAGATGTACGACGTTGAAAGTGCACAGAAGGGCTTACAGAACTATATCTGTGCGACGGAGGTCGCGGATCTTTTAGAACGCTTGTATAAGGGCAGCATTGTAAGTGAAAAGGCATGTACGCAGATGCTTCAGATTCTGAAGGAGCAGCAGGTCAATGGCAAGATTCCATTTTTTCTGGAGCGCCTTGAGGATGCCCCTGAGATTGCCCACAAAACCGGTGAGGATGACGGCATCACCAACGACGTCGGCATTGTCTTCGCAAAGGAGCCCTTCATGCTTCTGTTTCTCGGAAACGAGGTAGACACCGCCGAATATGAGCGGCTGATGCAGGATTTATCCTTGGAACTGTATTATTCTGAATAAGTGCTCACGACGACGGCGACCATCGGAACATGATAACAAATGTCAACCTGTATACAAAATACGGGTTGACATTTTCTTTTTCTCTGTTATACTTCAATTGTTATCTAAAACATACGAAAGAGGTTAACAATTGTGAAAAATAAGAAATTGACAACGTATCAAATGACAGTATGTGCGCTGATGGCAGCAGTAACCTGTGTTCTTGGACCAATCTCCATTCCGATTGGACCGATTCCGATCTCTCTTACCATGGTTGCGATTTTCATGGCGGTCTTCCTGCTTGGTCCTGTATACGGCAGCATCAGCTATGTCATCTATTTTCTGTTAGGACTCGTCGGACTTCCGGTATTCTCCGGCGGTGCAGGCGGACTTGGCAAGGTGGTAGGTCCTACCGGCGGATATCTGATCGGATTTTTGTTCTTAGCAATCATCACAGGCATCTTTATTCAGAAATTCCCCGATAAATGGTATATGATTTTGCTTGGAATGATTATCGGTGATGCCGTGAATTACATCTTCGGAACCGCATGGTTTGTGATTTCCACCGGAAACACCCTGCAGCGCGCTCTGGAGCTTTGCGTGTATCCCTTCATTCTGATTGACTTAATCAAGATGATCGTATCCCTTGTTTTAGGACTGGCTATCCGTAAACGTCTGACCAAGGCAGGGCTCGCTTGATCACAAGAATATTTCTCTGATTACCCCCCCTCCAATTTGTTTTATGTAAACCATCCCGCACTTTTTTCCTGCTTTTGCCAAAATAGTCCCAATGAATCCGCACTTTTTTATTATTTTAAAAGAAAAGTCCCAGTAAAATCGAAATTTACTGGGATTTTTTTCGTTTTTTTCATATTTTAGTGCGGATTTGTTGGGACATAAAATGAAAAACAATGGAAAAAGTGCGGAACAGAGTTGTTGAAGGATTGGAAGAAAGTATATTATAATGTTCTAAGGTATTATTAAGCACTTCCTATTTCGTATAAATGTAAGAATATATCGATCGAGAGGAAAAGAAACATGAGTGATCGAAAAAGACCGGTTTTTGTAATAGGACATCGTAATCCGGACACGGATTCCATCTGTTCAGCCATCGCCTATGCCAAGCTGAAAAAGAAGCTGACGGGCGAGGACTATGTTGCGGCACGCGCCGGGCATCTGAACGAAGAAACGCAGTATGTGATGGATCGATTCGGCATAACACCGCCAATGTTTCTTAAGGATGTTGGAACACAGGTGAAGGATATCGAGATCCGGGAAACGGCAGGAGTCTCAGAGAATATCTCACTAAAACGGGCATGGACGATCATGAAAGAAGACAATGTGGTGACGCTTCCGATCACAGATGAAAATAACAATCTGAACGGGATCATCACGATTGGGGATATCACGAAATCCTATATGGAGGTCTATGACAGCCGGATCCTCTCCGCAGCCTGTACAAAATACCGGAACATCCTTGAGACGCTTGAAGCGGAAATGGTAGTAGGTGATCCGGAGGCGTATTTTGACAAAGGAAAGGTGCTGATTGCGGCAGCCAATCCCGATCTGATGGAAAACTATATTGAGGAGAATGATCTGGTTATTCTGGGAAACCGCTACGAGTCGCAGCTTTGCGCGATTGAGATGAATGCCGCCTGTATCATTGTCTGCGAAGGTGCACCTGTCTCGATGACGATTAAGAAATTAGCGCAGGAGAAAAACTGCGTGATTATCAGCACACCTCATGACACCTATACTGTGGCGCGTCTGATCAATCAAAGCATGCCAATACGCTATTTCATGCGGACGGAGAATCTGACCACCTTCTGCACCGAGGATTTTACGGATCAGATCAAGGAAGTGATGGCAAAGCTCAGGCATCGTGATTTCCCGGTTTTAGGCAGAGACGGACATTATGTGGGCATGATCTCCCGTAGAAATCTGTTAAATAGTGCGCGCAAGAAGGTGATCATGGTCGATCATAATGAGAAAAGTCAGGCAGTGGAGGGAATCGAGGACGCAGAGATTCTTGAGATCGTTGACCATCACAGACTCAGAAGCGTGGAGACTTTTTCGCCGGTATTTTTCAGAAATCAGCCACTTGGCTGTACCGCTACGATTGTCTACCAGATGTATCAGGAGACTGGAGTGGAGATTGATAAGAAGACGGCAGCGCTTCTATGCTCTGCAATTATTTCCGATACCCTAATGTATCGCTCGCCAACCTGCACCCAGATTGACCGAGATGCCGGGGAGGCACTGGCACAGATTGCAGGCATCGATGTGGAGGAGTTTGCCGGAAATATGTTCCGGGCAGGAAGTAATCTGTCCTCCAAGGAAACCTCTGAAATCTTTTTCCAGGACTTTAAAAAGTTTTCAATGAATGAGATCACCTTTGGCGTAGGACAGATCAATTCGATGAACCCGCAGGAATTAAAGGAACTAAAAAGCAGACTCTATCCGTTCATGGAGGAACAGCTAAATGCAAGCGGCATTCAGATGCTGTTTTTCATGCTGACCGATATCATCAAGGAAAGAACAGAGCTGCTCTTTGTCGGAAATGGCTCACGAGAGCTGATTCAGAACGCGATGAATGTCGAGCCCGGCAAGGACAGCTTTATCTTAAGGGGCGTGGTTTCCAGAAAGAAACAGCTGATTCCGGCAATCATGTCGGATTTACAGCAATAAAATCTTTTTGAAAAATGAGGGAGGAACTTAAGCATGCTGGAACTACCGGAAAGCTATGCGCTTTCCAAACAAATCAACGAGAAGCTACGCGGGAAATGTATCAGTGAGATTAAGGTATTACAGTCACCGCATCGTTTTGCTTTTTTCAAAGGAGAGGTGGATGCCTATCCGGACATGCTGGAGGGACAGACCATTGAAGGAGCCAGACATGTGGGCGGCATGCTGGAAATTGACACCGAGGATACGATGCTTGTATTTGCAGACGGACTGACCCCTCGGTTCTATGAGGATAAGAAGCAGTTTCCGAAGAAGCACCAATTTGCGCTTTTCTTTGATGATGATACCGCACTGATCTGTACCATTCGGATGTATGGAATCATTCATGTTTATCCGAAGGGAGCAGACGATGACGGATATTATATATCTTCCGCATCCAAACCGGATCCGCTGACAGATGCGTTTACCTATGAGTATTTTCGCAACCTGTATCCGGACGGCAAGAAGCTCTCTGCCAAGGCGTTTCTTGCGACTGAGCAGAGAATCCCGGGGCTTGGCAACGGAGTGTTACAGGACATCCTGTGGGATGCAGGAATCGATCCCAGATTTCCGATGCTGCAGGCAACAGAAGATGATTTCAGAAAGCTCTATGATTCTGTCGTACGCATGCTGCGTAAGATGTGTGACGAGGGCGGACGTGATGTTGAGAACGATCTTCTTGGCAATCCCGGGGGCTATATCAGCCAGCTTTCTAAGAGATCCCTGGAGGAGCCCTGCATGAAGTGCGGCACACCGATTCAAAAGGCTGCCTATATGGGCGGAACCGTCTACTTCTGCGAGAAATGCCAGAGAAGGTAGTTATAAATTTAATTCAAAGGAGAAATGAAGGATGAAAAGAAAACTACTCACAACTATTTTAACAATCTCTATTGCAGCAGCCCCATTATTCGGGAACAGTATTACGGCCAACGCTGAGCAGTCAGCCACACTTGTACAACAGCTCATTGATCTGACCGGTAATTACATTGGTTATGACATGACCTATGAGGATAAGGTAAAAGTGATTAATTCCTGCTTCGCGTCTTCGGCTGCTATGCAGAATTATTCTTTGGAGTATGATTCGCTCTATGGATTTGGCAACTATAGTGGTCCTGATACAAGTGCCGAGCTGCCTGTATTCGTGGGGCATTATGCAGACTTTCGCTATGATCAGGGGTACTTTGCTTATGACTTTCAGAGCAATTCCCTTCCTGCCTTCCGGGCATACCTGATTTCTGATGGATACTACACTGCACTTAACGCAGAAAAACCGGTGAAATCAGAGGAATCGGGAAAAAGCTATAATCTGGATGTAACATTTTCCGGGAAGCTGCATGAGTGCGCATTTTCTGCCGAGCAGCTCGCATCTGTTGCGCAGTACACGGAGATGGATGGCAAGCCTTACTTGGTATGTTCTCTCAAGCCGGAACAATTAAGTTATCCTCTTCTCTTGCGCAAACCGGGTAAAGACGAGATTTATGATAGTGCTAATTCTGACATGACTTTAATGATATCACTGTTTAACTATGGTGCGTATGAATGCAAGAGTACATCACATATAATAGCGGGTGATAAGCATTATTTGTATCATGATACCTACAAGTATTATGATGTTTTGGGAACAGATATAACGATTGAGTAATAGTGATGAACCAGCTAATAGCAGCCTTGCATACTCTGCAAGGCTGCTGTTTTTTCTTCGGAAAACGAAAAATCGAATGTTTGTTCTGTACATTCCATCCATGTTCTGATATAATGGATTTTGCTCGGTTATACTAACAAAGCAGAGGGGAGAAGCCTAACAGGAGACATCCCCGGGAAAGGCAGAAAGATGGAGTTTAAATTACATTCCGAATATGCGCCCACCGGCGACCAGCCGCAGGCAATCAAGGAGCTGGTAGACGGCTTTAAGAAGGGCAACCAGTTCCAGACACTGCTCGGCGTCACCGGCTCCGGTAAGACCTTTACGATGGCAAATGTCATCGCGGCACTGGGTAAGCCTACAGTTCAAGGAATTTTTCCCGGAAAATGCAGTAGAGTATTTTGTGTCCTACTACGACTATTACCAGCCGGAGGCTTATATCCCGCAGTCGGATACCTATATTGCCAAGGATTCCTCGATTAATGATGAGATCGATAAGCTGCGTCTCTCGGCGACAGCCTCCCTGACCGAGAGAAAGGACGTTGTGGTTGTAGCCTCAGTTTCGTGCATTTACGGTCTGGGAAGTCCGGATGAATTCCATGATCTGACAGTCTCTCTCAGACCTGGTATGGTCAAGGATCGCGACCAGGTGCTTCGTGAGCTGATCGATATCCAGTATGAGAGAAATGACATAGACCTCGACAGAGGGTGCTTCCGCGTGCACGGCGACACGGTGGAGATCATGCCTGCACAGGGTGGCGATTACCTGATTCGTGTAGAATTCTTCGGCGATGAGATTGACCGGATCTGTGAGGCGGATCCTTTGACCGGACAGCTCCATGCGACACTTGAGCATGTGAGTATCTTCCCGGCTTCACATTATGTAGTTGCCCAGGAGAAGATTAATGAGGCCTGCAGGCATATCGAGAAGGAGCTGGAGGAGCGCGTTGTCTACTTTAAAGGAGAGGATAAGCTTTTAGAAGCACAGCGCATTTCGGAGCGAACAAATTTTGATATCGAGATGCTGCGCGAGACGGGCTTCTGTTCAGGTATTGAGAACTATTCCAGACATTTGAACGGATTGCCGGCAGGAGCTACTCCGTATACGTTAATGGATTTCTTTAAGGATGATTTCCTGATTATCATTGACGAGTCCCACATGACAATCCCGCAGATCAGGGGAATGTACGCCGGTGACAGATCTCGTAAGACCACGCTGGTGGACTATGGTTTCCGTTTGCCATCTGCGATGGATAACCGACCGCTGAATTTTGATGAATTCGAGCAGCATATTGATCAGATGCTGTTTGTATCCGCAACGCCCTCTGTGTATGAGGAGGAGCATGAGCTGCTTCGCACGGAGCAGATCATCCGACCGACCGGACTGTTAGATCCGGAGATTACGGTCAGACCGGTGGAGGGGCAGATCGATGATCTTGTGTCGGAGGTTAGAAAGGAAGTCGACAAGCACAATAAGGTTCTTGTCACGACTCTGACCAAGCACATGGCCGAGGATCTGACGGATTATATGAGGGATGTCGGAATCCGCGTGAAATATCTGCACTCCGATATCGACACGTTAGAGAGAGCGCAGATCATCCGCGACATGCGTCTGGATGTCTTTGACGTTCTGGTCGGAATCAACCTGTTAAGAGAAGGCCTTGATATCCCAGAGATCTCCCTTGTGGCGATTCTGGATGCGGACAAGGAGGGCTTCCTGCGGTCCGAGACGTCCTTAATTCAGACGGTAGGACGTGCGGCACGTAATGCAGAGGGGCACGTCATCATGTATGCGGATAACATGACAGAGTCTATGCAGCGGGCGATCGAGGAGACGAGGAGACGTCGTGAGATTCAGCAGAAGTACAACGAAGAGCATGGTATCACACCACAGACGATTAAGAAGGCAGTGCGGGATCTGATCAGCATCTCGAAGACAATAGCCAGGGAAGAGGCGAGATTTGAGAAGGATCCGGAGTCCATGAACAAGAAGGAACTGGAGAAACTCATTGCCGACATTCAGAAGAAGATGAAAAAAGCAGCCGCTGAGTTAGACTTCGAGTCTGCGGCAGAGCTTCGTGATAAGATGATGGAGCTTAAAATTCACCTGCAGAAATTAGAAGATGATAACAGGTCAAAATAGAATAGAAAGAGGTAGCAAATGGAGACGACACCAAAGATGGTTCCCCGCGAGTATATTAAGATTCGGGGAGCCAGCGAGCATAATTTAAAAAATATAAATGTAAATATCCCACGAAATGAATTCGTTGTTTTGACCGGATTGTCCGGCTCCGGCAAGAGCTCGCTTGCCTTTGACACCATTTATGCGGAGGGACAGCGCAGATATATGGAATCTCTGTCCTCCTATGCCAGACAGTTCTTAGGACAGATGGAGAAACCCAATGTAGAGTCGATAGAGGGACTTTCCCCCGCTATTTCCATCGATCAGAAGTCTACGAATCGCAACCCCCGTTCCACGGTGGGAACGGTCACGGAGATCTACGATCATTTCCGACTGCTTTATGCCCGTATCGGACTCCCACACTGTCCACAGTGTGGCAGGGAGATCAATAAGCAGAGTGTCGACCAGA
>CALZEZ010000054.1 GCA_945643825.1 uncultured Lachnospiraceae bacterium | reverse complement strand
CTGCCGGTGCACGTGTAGTCGGTACCGGAAGAAGTGATTTCCCCAATCAGGTTAATAATGTTGTAGCTTTCCCCGGAATCTTCAAAGGGGCTCTTGAGGGACGTGCCTCACAGATAACAGAAGAAATGAAGCTTGCAGCAGCTATCGCAATTGCCGGGCTTGTTCCTGAAGAAGAGTTAAGCGATGAAAACATCATGCCCGAAGCATTTGATCCGAAGGTCGCAGATGTTGTTGCTGAGGCTGTCAAGTCCCATATCGTAAGATGATGCGAGACCTAACAGAATGGCATGGCAAGCGTTATTATTCACTGGATGCCTGGTGTAAGAATAACTATGGAAAAAAACTCTACAAGATAGCAATCGATGCAGGCTTTACCTGTCCGACCAGAGATGGTCGGATAGGAACAAAAGGCTGCATTTTCTGTAGTCAGGCTGGCAGTGGGGACTACGCCTGTTCTCTGTCCACGAATCCGGAAGCCTCCTCCATCTCACCACAGATACAAAAGGGACTGTCCCTCTTTCAGAAAAAGCCTTCGAAGGATTGTCTCTTTATTGCCTATTTTCAGGCTTTTACAAACACCTATGCCCCGGTGGAAACACTGGAGAGAATTTATCGCATTGCGCTTGACACCCCACAGGTGGTCGGTATTTCAATTGCCACCAGACCCGATTGTCTTGGTGCGGATGTTCTTTCCTTATTACATGAGCTGCAGGTACAATACCCGGACAAATTTATCTGGATTGAGCTTGGTCTGCAAACCATCCACGAAGCAAGTGCCTCTTACATCCGCAGGGGCTATCCCCTGTCTGTGTTTGACAATGCACTAATGCAATTAAAGGAGTTATCCATACCGGCTATTGTCCATGTCATTCTCGGGCTTCCCGGCGAGGATGACGATGCCATGTATGAAACCATTGAATATCTGAACCGTTGTAGTCCATTCGGGCTAAAGCTCCAGCTTCTCCACGTCCTTCAGGGCACAGATCTTGCCGCAGACTACGTTGCCGGGAAATTTGAGGTGTTATCCGTGGAGCACTACCTAAGACTTCTCATCGGCTGCATGGAACGCTTATCACCACAGATCGTTCTCCACCGAGTCACCGGGGATGGTCCAAAGAATCAGTTGATTGCTCCGCTCTGGAGTCTCAATAAGCGACAGGTTTTAAATGAATTACAGCATCAGATGAAGCTCTCAGATAGCTTCCAGGGTAAATTATTCGTCCAACGCAGAAAGTGAACCCATTATGACACAAGACACTCTTACTCTTTACAAATTAATCATCCTGCATATGCTTGACCGTGTCAGCTTTCCCTTAACTCAGGCACAGCTTAGCGGCTTCATGCTTGAAAAGGAATATACGAATTTTCTCACACTTCAGCAGGTGTTCTCCGAGCTTCTTGATACCGGGCTTGTCAGTGCAAATGTGACTCATAACAGAACTTACTTGTCCATTACCAAAGAAGGAGCCGAAACATTACATTTCTTTAACAATCGCATTAGTCCAGCCATCAAGCAGGATATCGAACAGTATCTGAAGGAAAATGAATTATCCCTCCGCAACGAATTCTCCATTCAGGCGGACTATTACCGCGCATCTTCCGGTGAATATGAGGCACATCTTGTCGCCTATGAAAAAAAGATAAAATTAATGGATATTACACTATCTGTCCCTACGCAGGATACTGCTGCCACAATTTGCGACAATTGGCAAAAAAAGAACCAGGAAATCTATCAGCATCTGATCTCCCAGCTCTTTTAATCCTATTGCCCGATTCGCTCCTCTTCCTCTCTGATGATTCTCTCCATATGACTCGCAATCTTTACTTCATACCCATTGTCAGACGGACGGTAAAATTTCGTCCCGACAAGCGCATCCGGCAGGTACTGCTGTTTCACATAATCATTGGGGAAATCATGTGCATACAAATAGCCCGTTCCATGACCGAGCTTAGCAGCTCCCTTATAATGTGCATCCTGCAAATGCACCGGAATTGGCAGATTGCCAGTTTTCTCCACTGCCGACATTGCCTCTGAGATTGCACAGACACTACTGTTGCTCTTCGGAGCCGTTGCCACATAGGCTGCTGCCTGTGCCAGAATGATCATCGCCTCCGGCATGCCGATCCGCTCCACCGCAAGCGATGCGTTTGTCGCAACAATAAGGGCATTCGGATCCGCAAGCCCCACATCCTCTGCGGCACATATCATAATACGTCTTGCTACAAATGCCACCTGTTCTCCCGCCTGAAGCATTCTGGCCAGATAATAGATTGCAGCATCCGGATCAGAGCCTCTCATGCTCTTGATAAATGCAGAAATGGTATCGTAGTGGTTATCCCCTGTCTTATCATAACGAAGAACGCGCTTCTGGATGCACTCCTGTGCCACCTCCAGAGTGATATGGATCTTTCCGTCCTCGCTGCGGTTTGTTGTCATAATGCCCAGCTCCACAGCATTTAATGCATGTCTGGCATCTCCCCCGGATAAATCCGCCAGAAACTCCATGGCGTCATCCTCTATCACCGCATCATAAGATCCCATTCCTTTATCCTTATCATACACTGCGCGATGTATCAGTTCCTTGATATCCTCCCGTTCCAGCGGCTTAAGCTCAAAAATAGCTGATCTTGACAGAAGTGCACCATTTACCTCAAAATAAGGATTTTCTGTGGTGGCTCCAATCAGAATAATCGTGCCATCCTCAACAAACGGCAGGAGATAATCCTGCTGCCCCTTGTTAAAACGATGAATCTCGTCAATAAAAAGTATGGTTTTTCTCCCATACATTCCTGCCGTATCCTTGGCCTTCTGAATGACCTCCTCCATATCCTTCTTGCCGGCAACCGTCGCATTAATCTGCGTAAACTCTGCACTCGTCGTACCGGCAATCACCTTCGCCAGTGTTGTCTTTCCGGTCCCCGGCGGTCCATAAAAAATTATGGAGCTCAGTTTATCCGCTTTGATCGCACGATACAGCAGCTTATCCCTGCCAATGATATGCTTTTGCCCAACTACCTCATCTAATGTCGTGGGACGAAGTCTTGCAGCAAGAGGTGACTCTCTCTCCTGCTCCTTATTCCGCATGTATTCAAACAAATCCATAATGTGTGCTCCTAATCTAAAAGTAACTCATCCACGGTTACAAACTCATAGCCCTCCTTGCTGAGGATATCAATAATCTCAAAGGTTGCCGTAACAGTGGACTGATAGCAGTCATGTAATAATATAATATCATTTTCTCCGACTTTCGACACTACTGCTTTTACAACTTTTGCAACATTTGTTGTCGTCCAGTCCAACGGGTCTACTGACCAAAGAACAGGAATCATGTTTAGCTGTGTCTCGTATTTCTTATTCCAGGAGCCATAAGGCGGTCTGACGAACATTACATCCTTACCGGTGATATCCTTTACAATCTCATTTGTTCGGACTAATTCTTCTCCAAACTCCAATTCACGTTTTGACGAATATTGTATGTGTGAATAGGTATGATTTCCGATCAGATGCCCCTCCTTCTCCATGCGTGCCACAATATCCGGATAGCATTCAGCACCCTGTCCAAGAATAAAAAAGCTGGCCCGCACCCCCCGTTCCTTCAGTCCATCCAATAACATTGGCGTATAAACAGGGTGCGGACCATCATCAAATGTTAATGCTATCTTTCTATTTTCGGGAGGCTCCTCCATAAGGATTTGCCGGGAATCAGTTTTAACAGGTTCTGGCTGCCTTACTGCCCTGGCTATGCATAGTATACATAAAACCGACATCAGCACGCAGAAGCAGCCATGAATCTTTTTTCTTGCCGACATGAGCGTTAGTCCCTGCCATCTCATCCATTTGCAACAATCTATGTCAAAATCATGGCAAACAGAACTATTAACGCGATACAAACTGATTATTTGTCTCTGCATAACCATATCCGATCGAGGCAAGCTTTCCAATCAGTTCATCCTTATCGACTTCCAAATCCTCACACAATTCATCAAGATTACTATAACAGTCCCTCAGCTTCAGATTGATAAAGCTAAGGAGCATTACCGGATCCTTTGGTATCATATGGGACCTCTCCTTCTCTGATATTCTTTATCTGCTATTTCTTACGTGCAACCAGATGATCTCCTTCTACATCAATCAGAATGGTATCCTTCATCTCGACCTTGTCCTCCAGAATAAGACGTGCGGAAAGAGTTTCGACGTACTTCTGAATATATCGCTTCAGAGGACGCGCACCGTAAACGGGATCATAGGCATGATCTACAATAAACTTCGCTGCGTCATCTGTCAACTGTACCTTTAGCTCCTTATCAGAAAGTCTTCTGTTTAAGTCATCTACAATCAACTGCACGATACCGGAAATGTTTTCTTTGGTTAACGGTCGAAACAGAATGGTCTCATCCAGACGATTCAGAAACTCTGGTCTGAAATGTGCACGCAGGTCCTCCATTACAAGCTTCTCTGCCTCTTCCCTGATTGTGCCATCCTCCTCAATTCCATCCAGAAGATAAGATGCTCCAATATTGGAGGTCATAATCAGAATGGTATTCTTAAAATCCACTGTGCGTCCCTGTGAGTCCGTAATACGTCCATCATCCAGTACCTGCAGCAAAATATTGAAAACATCCGGATGCGCTTTCTCAATCTCATCAAACAGAATCACCGCATACGGTTTTCTGCGCACAGCCTCTGTGAGCTGTCCACCTTCCTCATAGCCGACATATCCTGGAGGTGCCCCAATCAGTCTGGAGACAGAGTATTTCTCCATGTACTCACTCATATCAATTCGAACCATATTGTTCTCATCATCAAAAAGAGCGGCAGCAAGTGACTTTGCAAGCTCTGTCTTACCGACGCCGGTGGGTCCTAAAAACAGGAAAGAACCAATCGGTTTCGTAGGATCCTTAATACCTGCCTTGGATCTGATGATGGCCTCGGTCACCTTCTCCACGGCTTCATCCTGCCCTACCACTCTCTTATGAAGCACCTTATCCAGCTGAAGGGTCTTGTTTCTCTCGCTCTCCGTCAGCTTCGTCACCGGAATTCCTGTCCATCTGGAGATAATACGGGCAATCTCCTCCTCGGAAACCTTCTCATGCACCAGTGACATATCCCGGCTGCTGTTAGCCTCCTCCGCCTGTGCAAGCTGCTTGCGCAGCTCCGGAAGCTTTCCATAGCTGAGTTCCGCTGCTTTTTCCAGATTTCCTTCCCGCTGGGCAATCTGAATCTCACTGTTGACACTCTCAATTGCTTCTCTTAGCTTTGACAGCTTGTCAACCGATGCCTTCTCATTATCCCACTGTGCCTTTCTGTTCTGGAAATCCTCACGCAGCTTTGCCAGCTCCTGCTGCAAATTCACAAGTCTCTCCTGTGAAATAGAGTCTGTCTCCTTCTTTAACGCAGTTTCCTCAATCTCCAGCTGCAAGATTCTCCTGTGAAGCTCATCAAGCTCTGTCGGCATGGAATCCATCTCCGTCTTAATAAGAGCACAGGCCTCATCGACCAGATCAATCGCCTTATCCGGAAGAAAGCGGTCTGAGATATAACGGTTGGACAAGGTTGCTGCACTGACAAGGGCATTATCCATAATCTTTACCCCATGGTAAACCTCATAACGCTCCTTTAAGCCCCTCAGTATGGAGATCGTATCCTCGACTGTCGGTTCCTCCACATGTACCGGCTGAAATCTTCGCTCAAGAGCTGCATCCTTCTCTATATACTGCCTATACTCATCCAGAGTCGTGGCACCGATACAATGCAATTCGCCGCGCGCTAACATTGGCTTAAGCATATTTCCCGCATCAAGTGCTCCGTCTGTTTTGCCGGCACCAACAATCGTATGAAGCTCATCAATAAACAGAATTATCTGTCCCTCAGACTTCCTGACATCCTCAAGTACAGCCTTCAAACGCTCTTCAAACTCTCCACGGTATTTTGCACCGGCAACCAGTGCACCCATATCAAGCGCAAAGATCTTCTTATCCTTTAGTCCCTGCGGCACATCTCCCTGCACAATACGCTGTGCCAGACCTTCTACTACTGCCGTTTTACCGACACCCGGTTCACCGATCAACACCGGATTATTCTTCGTTTTTCTTGACAGAATCCGGATTACATTACGAATCTCATTATCTCTGCCGATCACAGGATCCAGCTTCTGACCGCGTGCTTTCTCTACAAGATCCTGTCCATACTTGGCAAGCGTATCATACGTCGCCTCCGGATTATCGCTGGTCACTCTGTGATTACCACGCACCGTGGACAGTGCCTGTAAAAATCTTTCTCTTGTAATCCCATATTCCGTCCAGATTCTCTTAATCTCAGGATTCGGAAAACGAAGCATTGCAAGAAATAAATGCTCGACCGAGACATATTCATCTCCCATCTGCTTCGCTTCATCCTCGGCATGCACAAGAACCTTATTCAGATCAGCACCCACAAAAAGATTTCCACCCTGTACCTTCACTCTTTTTTCCAGTGCCTCTTTTACACGATTCACAAAGTGATCGGTTTGAATCTCCATTTTCTCTATAAGCTTTAGAATCAGACTGTCTTCTATCGTAAGAAGGCTGTAAAGCAGATGCTCTTGCTCAATTTCCTGATTTCCATACTCATAGGCAAGCTTTTCGGTGCGATTAACCGCCTGCATAGAATTCTGTGTAAATTTCGAAATATCCATATACAGTACCTCCTAATATTTTTGTTCTAGTGAAACTATAACACCGTAATTAGCACTCGTCAAGAGAGAGTGCTAATAAAAGTATTAAAAAAATATAAACTTGTCACAGGGGAAGATTTCCATCTGCCGGATTATCAAGCACCAGCCCCTGTTCATCAAAGCGTGAGCCATGGCAGGGACAATTCCACGTATTCTCTGCCTCATTCCACTTAAGCGTACATCCCATATGCGGACATCTTCTTCGCAAAGGAGTTAATAGATTTGTGACTGCCTCCACACCATTGAGAAACCAACAGATAATCGACTCCCCTCTCCTGTAAGAAGTAGGCACACAGAAGCCCTGCTATCCCTCCTCCATCCTAACGAGCTTATTAACATAATGGTATTCTTTACTTTTTCTGCATAAAAAATACCTCTCTGCACATACTAGTCAAAAACCAGTAGAAACAGGAGGTAATCTTTCCTCACTTCCGACAGTGAGAACCATTTAACAGAAGATAAGTGCTTTGATACTTATTCTGTCGCCCAACTGTCAGAAGGTAATTCAAATCCTCTAAAACCTCTTCCTTCTTTAACAGCTCAACCACATACGGAGCATAATGCTCTCCACTCCCCGCAATGAGTTCCTCGCAGATTTCATCAAGGTCTTTCCCCCTGACATAGCTTCTGCCAATAGAATCCGTTGCAGCGTCTATACAATCTGCCACTTCTACAATATTTGAAATCACCGATGGCTTTTCATTCTCGCATAAAGGATATCCCTTCTGCTGATTAAACCACACGTGATGGTGCTTTGCTATCTCCGCATACTTTTCCGTTGAACGATATCGTGATAACAGCTCAGCTCCCATAAGCGGATGCATCTTAATAATATCAAACTCGCTGTCAAGAAGGTTTCTTCCGTAGATGAAGATGGTGTCAATCATTGTAATCTTGCCAAAATCATGGCATAATGCACAGTGATACACAAATCTCAAAAACTCTGACCGGTCTGCTATCTCTTCCTCTGAAAACATACCCGGATTAAATTTAAGCAGGTGCTCTGCGAGACATTTGCTGATATCCGCCACCTGAACGCTATGAACATAGGTGGGCGGATGCAACGCTGCAAGACAATGAAGTACCATATCCTCAAACGACATGATTCCCGAAATCTCAATAAACTCCTCCAGAAATCCCACAAGATATTCCTGAAGGAAATTAAATGCATCCATATTCACAGAATGAATCAGATAATCTATAACC
>CALZEZ010000053.1 GCA_945643825.1 uncultured Lachnospiraceae bacterium | reverse complement strand
GATAATCAATGCGATCGTCAGGACATTGGTTCCTCGGAAAATCTCACTGTCACTGTCCTCCACCATGAAGATCCATCCATGCTCTGCCATGTATTGATAGGTCGCCGTGTAATTCTGTCCATTCTTTCTATATTCCAGATGACCGGTTACATCCTCTGTCCCACCTGCAAGCTTTGTGCACAGATCCAGCAAATAGGTCTCCTCGGTAACCGTAGCAACCTTCTCGGGATCCTCAGCAAAGATGTACTTGCCATCCTTAGTATTCAGCATACAATAGCCCATGCTTTCCATACCATTGATAGTCAGTCCATCTAACATCTCGATCAGGGAACTTGTGTAAACCGCTGCACCTACAAATCCCATCGGACTTCCGGAATCATCCAGCATGGCATGGTAAATTGATACAACCTGCTGTCCGCTCGCCGGTGAAATCAGAATTCCCACATTATAAACTCCCTTGGTTGCGAGCATGGAATTCTGCAATCCTTTCAGAGAGTCTCCTGTTCTTGTTACAAGACCTATTGCGCCGGAATTGGAATGGGCAAGTGTGGTGGAATCCCATGCACTCATGTAAATTCCCTCCAGATTGGAAGCATCTGCTGCAAAGCTCTGTGTATACTTCTGAGCAGCCGCGGTCGCCACAGAATCCGACTGGTTCTGTAAAAGTGCCGTTACCTCTCCAGCCTTGCTGTATGCCATCAGCGTATTCTCTGTCTGATCCACAAAGTTTCGAATAATCTGAGCACGCTCCTGTGTGACAGCCTGCATGTTGTTAATGGCTGTCTGCTTCGTGCTCTTCGTCGTACTGATCACTACAAAAACTGACAGGATCAAAATGATAACAATCTGCATGAGCAGAACACTCAGCGTAATTTTCTGTCCCAAAGTGCCTTTTCGTTTGTTTTTCTTCTCTTCCATCATATGTACCCCCTTGCGTTGCCTCTATGTTTTTGCGTTTTAATGATAGAAATCATCCGTAATATATACAAAGAATTATACTATTTTGCATCATCACTGTCAATTGAATAATCAATTTTACAGCAAAATTGCACAACACATTGCACATGATACAGGATAGTCAGGTCTATCTGATTCTGTTATAATGAGGGCATCAAATAAAAAGGTGGAGCACGCAATGAATACACAGAATGCAATTGCAAAATGGGAGATTTTTGAGATAACACTGCACGGAAAAACCGAGGGCAATCCCTTTACGGATTACACCATTTCCGGAACCTTTACCGGCGAGAAGGAGGAGGTGACCGTCGACGGGTTCTATGATGGGGATGGCGTCTACCGAGTAAGGTTCATGCCTTCTCATGAGGGACTTTATCACTATGTCATCACAGGAAGCTACACGGATGCCACCGCGCAGACAACCGGTCAGTTTACGGTTCTGCCCGCAAGGGAGGGCAATCATGGTCCGGTGCATGTGGCAGATACCTATCATTTCCGCTATGCGGACGGGACGCCCTACTACTCAATCGGCACAACCTGCTATGTCTGGGAGTTAGAAAGTGACGAGAGAATCGCCCAGACACTGAGAAGTCTGTCAGAGACAACCTTTAACAAAATTCGTTTCTGTATTTTCCCGAAGCATTATGACTATAATTTCAAGGAGCCCCGCTCCTACCCCTACGAGGGAACACCCATGGATAACAGTGTACTCACCGAGGAAAACTTCTGGGACTATACCAAGAATCCGCTGGAAAACAATTCGTGGGATTTTACGCGCTTTCGTCCGGAGTACTTCCGCCATATAGAAGAGTGTATCTACAAGCTTTCCAAGCTTGGAATCGAGGCCGATCTGATTCTTTTTCATCCCTATGACAGGTGGGGCTTCTCGAAGATGAGCAGGCAGGTGGATGAGCTGTATATCCGCTATGTCACGGCGCGCTTTGCAGCCTTTCACAATGTATGGTGGGCACTTGCCAACGAGTACGATATTCTTGAGAAGACAGAAGAGGATTGGGATTTTATCGGTGAACTGCTGCAAAGCATAGATCCCTATGGACATCTTCGCTCGATCCACAACTGCATTCCTTTCTATGACCACACAAAGCCCTGGATCACACACTGTTCCATCCAGCGTCAGGATATCTACAAAACCGTGGAATTTACCAATGAGTGGCGGGACAAATACAAGAAGCCCGTCGTCATCGACGAGCTGGCATACGAAGGCAATATTCCTCATTTCTGGGGGAATATCACCGCTGAGGAGATGGTACGGCGTTTCTGGGAATGTGCGATGCGTGGTGGATATCCCGGACATGGTGAAACCTATCTGAATGAGGGGCCGGTTTTATGGTGGTCCCACGGAGGAATCCTTCACGGAGAAAGCTGGAAGCGCTTCAAATTCCTGTATGACATTCTGTGCGAGACCCCGGGTCTTGGACTGACCTCTGATGCCAAGCAGGACTATAACGGTGTAACTGCTGTTCCGCAGGATGAGACCGAGCGCGCAAATAAGACTTATTTTATCTATTACTACAGCTTCATGCAGCCAGCCTATAAAAAATTTTCCATGGAGGGCAAATATGAGGTCGAGGTCATCGACACCTGGAATATGACAATCGAAAAAGTCGGTGTCTTCGAAGGGACATTTAAAATTGATCTGCCGGGACGTCCCTATATGGCAATCCGGCTAAGAAAAACCACCGTCTAAGCGGTGGTTTTTCAGTCTCCAGGCTCCATGCCTGTTACATTTCAGTCAGACTTGGCTTATTAAGATTCAGTCATACTATTCTCGTTGTGTTATGTAAACTAGCTTCGACCTTTTTGCCTTTTTTCGCGTTTTTGTCCCAGTAAATCCGCACTAAAAATTGATTTTCATAAAAAAAATCCCAGTGATTTTCAAATTTACTGGGATTTTTCTTTGTTTTTCTAAAAAAAGTGCGGATTTACTGGGACATTTTTTAAGAAAAAGAATGATTTGTCCGATTTGAGCATTTTCGTGTGGATATCATGATTTTTGCTTAAGTAACGGTCTTGCTACCTTCTGATTAAAAAACTCAATCAGCGGTCCCATAAAAAATGCCGTGATGATGGTTCCCACTCCTACTACAGTGGGAATTCGACTGATGGCTCCGCCGCCAACCACGAAAATGACGGTTCCAAGAATCACACAAACCAAATCGCAGCAGATGCGCACATACTGAAATCTGCCAAGTTTCCACTTATGGGATAACACAATCGCTACCGCATCATAGGTAGACACACCAAGATCTGCTGTCATGTAGAGTGCAGACCCAAAGCAGATCACGATGATACCGACCAGCAGGCATGCCACGCGGACGGGCATACCGGGGTCAACAATCATTTTCTGAAGAAATTCATAGGTAAATTGTGTGATATACCCAAGTAAAAACAGATTCAGAAAGGTTGCAATGCCGATATTATGTCTGTCTACAAGTAGACTAAAAATCAGCAGACAGGCGTTGACAATAACATACAGTGTTCCAAATTCAATCGGAATACATTGATCCATTCCGCTCATAAAGGACTGGAACGGATCGACTCCAAGTGCAGCGATTTTAAAAATACCAACTGCAATGGCACAAATCATTACCCCAAACAGTGACATCACAATTCTTCTCTTTCGCATAGCAGCTTCTCATCCTTTCAACTTCACTCACCTTATACAATCTGTTTTGTTCCACAATATGCGCAGAAATTCCAATAGGCATCCTGACCGCAGGTGCTACAGCGCCATCTTCCCACGATCGGGCGTGCCTGTCCACAGCCGGTGCAGTAATTGCCGTTATTGTTTCGTCCACAGGAGCACTGCCAGAAGCCAAGGTATGCTACGTTGTACAGCATGCTGTTCCCGCCCGGTATATAGAGGATATACTGATCATTCCGAGATGCCCTGCGTACGAGACAGAAGGTTATACAGAAGAGCACGATAACATACGCAATCCAGGTTAATGCCGCCAGCCCTACGATTGCAAAGCCTACAACCTCGCCCTCCATCATAAGAAGACAGTCGTAGACACCATGCAAAAGAACCGGAACCCAAAGGGCAAGTCTTTTATTCCGGCTATAGCCCTGTTTATCTCCCCGCACCTGTGCCAGCTTCGCCTTGCTGTAATAATATCCCATAAAAACAGCAAAGCATGCATGCCCGGGAACAGCTGTCACCATGCGAAGCACGGCTGTCCCGATCCCGTTTTGAAAGACATACAGAACATTCTCAAGGGTTGCAAAGCCCATAGATACAAATACGGAATAAATTATTCCATCAAACATGCAGTCAAAGTATCTGCTTTTCCAGGTTCTTGCCTTAAGAAACAGATATTTAAACAGCTCCTCGCTGAGCGCTGCCACGACAAATCCTTCAAGCACAGCCCAGACAACGGTTCCCTCGTTACAGAACAGCTTTATGACAATTTCCTCCAAAACCTCGAGAATCACTGCCGGAAAAATCGTCAGCACTCCCATAAAAAAGCAGCCAAGCAAAAGCTTAACGGGTTCCTTTTCCTTTCTGTCCTTCTTGTATATGTAAATAAGAAGAACAATGGAAGGAATCAGTGCTAAAAACATAAGTACCATGACCATTTCCTCCTGTTATTCGATTTCGAAAAAGAAACAGGTATTCCCCTCTCTCTCCTTACTCTGATATGTGCAGACATCCGCATTGTGATACAAACGCTCAAAATCAAGCGTGTCCTCTGTCGTTTTTGCCGCTGCTCCGACGCTGACCGTAATCCGTTGTCCGCAAAGCTCCGGTATGTCAAGCCTCTCAATCCGTTCAAACAGCCTTTCAAACAGTGCAAGCACCTCCTGCTTCTGCGTGACTTCCTCGATAAATACCGCGAACTCATCCCCGCCAAGCCGCATAACCACATCCGACTCCCGGAAGGATTCCTTCAGGCATCCGGCAAGCACGATAAGAACCTTGTCGCCGACTGCATGACCAAAGCGATCATTGATTGCCTTGAAGCTATCCACATCCAGCACACAGAAGGTTCCCTGACAGCCGCTCTCGATCAATTCCTTTATCTTCATCTCGCCAGAGCCTCTGTTGCGTATTCCTGTCATCAGGTCGGTCTCTGATAAGTAAAGCAGCCGGTTCGCTTTTCTTCGTTCCGCATCAATGCTCTCAACCACCCACAGTACACGGCTCAGACGATGCTCCTCATCATAGTCTACTGCAATAAACCGGGCGCGGCACCATCCAAACTTCGTCCCAAGGAATTCCAGTGTAATCGTATTCGTTCCCTCCATGCGCTCATCCAGGGTACTAAAATCGATAAAATCCAACATTTCCTGTCTGTACTGCTCATCGGTCAGTGCAGACATGGTGTCGCGCAAAATCTCCTGCACATGATTGGTTCTGTTTCTCACAATCATATCGATATGCTGCGCGCTGTTCAGGGTTTCCAGAATATCCCGTTTCAGGTCAATGTTATGCATCGAGACATAAATGCTGGCAGCAGACGCCAGCAGATGCCGCTGCTGTACATCACCGCTTACAGCCGCTGTATTGTCGATGGTCGTAAGCAATGCCAGCTTCGTTCCTTCCATGAAGACAACAGACGCTGTCGTCGAATACGAATTATACGTTCCCTGCTTGTTGATGACAGCGGATCGATAGTTTTCCTTGTAGGTCACTCCCTCCTCCATTGCCAGAAGTCTGTCCAGATCAAGAAAATCCTTTAGTCTCTCAAAATCCTCAGGGTGAACATTTTTCCTCTGACTCTCCACCCATGTCATCCAGTCACCAATCTCTACCTGATTGATGTGACCATTCTCAAAATAGATATACTCAGACTGTGCAGTCTCCAGATCCACTCTGCGAATTGCCTTGTAGTTATCTGTCGCTGCAATTGTCAGTATCTGCTCATAATTGTGAACCGTCCTGTCCCTTTCTGCACGCAATTCCTTTTGTTTTCTGCATGAATCAATCCTGATGCAGATCAGATAGAGACAAAGAATAGTAGCAATGATAATTGTTACGAGGTTTGCAATTCCGGTATCCTTCCACCTCGCAGTCCGAAGGGAAGCCCATGGGATGATCTGAAGAACCGACCAACCGGTCTTCTCATTGGCAAGGACACAGCCGACCGCACTACCATTCTTTTCCAGTTCATATTTTGCGATGATATCTTCGAGACAAGTATCATTCTCCATTGCAAGCGTTGTGGAAATCACCTGTCCGTTCTCGTCACAAAGAACGCCAATCATCTGCTCTCCGTAGAAGCTGCTTCCCAGCAAGGGCAGCAGATTTGTGTCCGCCCCCATGGCTCCTGTCAAAACACCGACAATTTCATCCTCATAGTAAAGCGGCGTGTAAAAATTGATTAAATACTCCGTGGAGTACTTCGGATGATAGTTAATCCAGATACCGGTATGTCCTTTCATACCTTCCTGATAGTACACTCTGTCGCTGGCATCAAATGCCGCCCCTTTATCCGTAATATTCATGCCGTCTCCGTTTATATATTCTATGAAATCAAACGGTGTCTGCTCTAAGAGCGTTTTCAGCAGCTCCCCGGCATTCTCCAGCTCCCTGCCGGACATCATCTGCGTAACAAGATGGGAGGTTAACTGTATGCTGGCCACAGCCGAGTTTACATAAGCGTCTACCTCATTGGAAATGGTCTGGGCATTCTTTCTGACTGTATAGTTGGCATATTTTTCCATGTGTCTGTCGGAAAAACCCGTATACATGACGATTATTGCAACAATGATAAACCATAAAAAAAATAGGGAGGCCTGGAACCGGCTCTTTCCCCGCATCTTTATCTTCATAGGAAGCTCTCCTGGCGGCATTTTCTTCTATCTTACCATGCATGCCGCTTATTTTCTATGATTTCAGTCATTTTTTGTGAAAAACCTCATAGTTTCTGTAAAGAATTGTCGTTCCTTTCTTCTTGACCGGACTGCCCTTCTACGTATAGAATGGTGTTATCAAAAAGGGAGTAGTTGCATGCCACGCATGTTCCCGTTTCCGTCAGTACGCCTTTTTGGGCCGGGGACCGGATAACCGCATATTCTGCAGTTGAACAAGACTTTTTGTGTACACCATTGTGCACAAAGAGTCTTTTTTATTAAGGAGAGCTCTATGAAGGATACATATCGTATGACAAAGGAAGAGGTGCTCGAAGGCTTCGGCACAGAGAAGGGATTAAGTGACAGTGAGGCTGCCAGACGGCTTCTTACCTATGGTGCAAATGCCCTGCAGGAGGGTACACGAAAGAGCATAGCTGCTGTATTTATCAGCCAGTTTGCTGATCTGCTTGTCATCATTCTGATCGTCGCAGCGATAATCTCCATGCTGTCCGGAAATGTGGAGAGCAGCATCGTCATTCTCGTGGTCATCCTGCTAAATGCCATTCTGGGCACCTTGCAATATTGCAAGGCGGAGAAATCACTGGATGCCCTGAAGGAGTTGTCTGCGCCAAAGGCAAAGGTATTGCGAAATGGCGTCAAAACAGAGCTTGTGTCAAGTCAGATCGTTCCGGGGGATGTTGTGCTGTTAGAGGCAGGTGATCTGGTTGCCGCGGATGCGAGAATCCTCCACAGCTACTCCCTGCAGGTAAACGAAAGTGCCTTAACCGGGGAATCTGCAGGTGTGGACAAAAAGGATATCGACATTGCGGATGAGGTTGGTCTCGGTGATCGCTGCAACATGGTGTTTTCCGGAAGTCTGGTAACCTATGGTCGTGCCGAGGTTCTTGTAACCGCAACCGGCATGCAGACCGAAATCGGCAAAATTGCGGCTCTCATGAATCAGACAAAGAACAGGAAGACACCACTCCAGCTAAGCCTCGATGAATTTGGAAGAAAATTTGCTGTCTTTATCATGGCGATCAGTATTCTTGTTTTTGCTCTGAGACTCTGGCAGGGCGAGCCGGTTCTTGACTCCCTGATGTTTGCCGTTGCGCTGTCTGTCGCTGCCATTCCCGAGGCACTCTCCTCGATCGTGACAATTGTGCAGGCCATGGGAACCAGG
>CALZEZ010000052.1 GCA_945643825.1 uncultured Lachnospiraceae bacterium | reverse complement strand
TCCACGGTATCAACAAGGTGACTGAGGAAATGGTGGATAATGAAGAACTCAGAAAAAGGATTGATACGATACGTAAGAAGATCTGTTAAGGATCCTTCAGAGGGAATGTTGATAACTTAACAATTAACCTCAACCCTTCCCCTGTGCTTCCACATGATTACCCTGCTCTTTTTTATGATAAAATAGACGTTTCAGGGGTTTTCCACTTATCTACATCCTATAATAAGAATACTATGAAATACTATATATTTTTAATATTAACGCATGAGAGGAGACTTCAAAAATGAAAATCGTTTGTTCAAAAGCTGATCTGTTAAGTGGTGTTCAGACAGTATCCAAAGCAGTACCAAGTAAAACTACCATGTCGATTCTGGAATGTATCCTCATCGATGCTACAAACGGACAGATTAAGTTAACTGCAAATGATATGGAAATTGGAATTGAGACGATCATTGAAGGTGATATTGTTGAAAAAGGAATCATTGCACTCGAGGCCAAGGTATTTTCCGATATTGTACGTAAGCTTCCTGATTCCGATATTACACTTGAGACAGATTCCAATTATAAGACAACGATTACCTCTGATAAAGCAAAGTTCAATATCATCGGTAAATCCGGTGAGGATTTCTCCTATCTTCCGGAGATTGAGAAAAATGACGGGATCGTTGTGTCCCAGTTCACCTTAAAGGAAGTCGTGAGACAGACCATTTTCTCAATTGCAGATAATGATAACAACAAGCTGATGACCGGTGAATTATTTGAGATCAAGGAGAACGAGCTAAAGGTAGTTTCCCTGGATGGTCATCGTATCTCAATCCGCAAGATCCAGTTAAAGAATTCCTACGATTACAAAAAGGTAGTGGTTCCCGGTAAAACATTAAATGAAGTGAGCAAGATTTTGTCCGGTGATACCGACAAGGATGTGAACATTTTCTTTACCGACAAGCACATTGTCTTTGAGTTTGACCGCACCATTGTGGTTTCCCGTCTGATTGAAGGAGAATATTTCAGAATCGAGCAGATGCTTTCAAGTGATTATGAGACGAAGGTTCATATTAACAAAAAAGAGCTGCTTGACTGTATCGACCGTGCGACCCTTCTTGTAAAGGAAGGCGATAAAAAGCCGATCATTATGGACATTACCGATGACAACATGGAGCTTAAGATGAATTCCATTGTCGGAAGTATGGATGAAAATATTGAGATCAATAAAACAGGTAAGGATTTGATGATTGGCTTCAATCCGAAATTCATGATCGATGCTCTTCGTGTCATCGATGATGAGGATATCACAATGTATCTTGTGAATCCGAAGGCGCCCTGCTTTATCAAGAATGAGAAGGAGAGCTATATCTATTTGATTCTTCCTGTAAACTTTACAACAGTGAGCTGATAATTATGAGAGAATTTAGATTAAAAGATGACTTTATCAAATTGGGACAGCTTCTCAAGGCAACCGGTCTGGTATCTACCGGCGTGGATGCGAAGTTTGTCATCCAGGAGGGTGAGGTAGAGGTTAATGGCTGTGTATGCACGCAGCGCGGAAAGAAAATCATATCCGGTGATATTGTCACGTATAACGGAGAACAGATCAAATGTTTATAAAATCCTTGGAGTTATCTGATTTTCGAAATTACGAAAGCCTCACAATTGAATTTGACAGAGGAACGACGATTCTTTTTGGAGATAATGCACAGGGCAAAACAAATATACTCGAGGCCATTTACCTCTCATCCACAACCAAATCCCATAAGGGCTCCAAGGATCAGGACATGATCCGATTTGGATGTGAGGAGGGACATATCCGTACTTACCTGGAAAAGGAAGCCTGTGAGTTTAAGATTGACATGCATCTTCGTAAGAGTAAGTCAAAAGGAATTGCGATAAACAGTGAGAAGATTAAGAAGGCATCCCAGCTTCTTGGTCTTTTGAATGTCGTTTTCTTTTCTCCTGAGGATTTGAGTATTATAAAAAATGGTCCGGCAGAGCGAAGAAGATTCGTTGACATGGAGCTTTGCCAGTTAGATTCCGTCTATCTCTACAACTTAAACCACTATAACAGAATTGTGAACCAGAGAAACAAGCTTCTAAAGGATATGTACTTAAATCCTGACTTAAAAGAAACCTTGAATATCTGGGATATGCAGCTATGCTCCTTTGGTTCTAAGATCATTGAGAGACGTAAGCTGTTTGCAGGTCAGTTAAATGAGATCATTTATGATATTCATAAAAAGCTGTCCGGCGGCAGGGAAGAGCTTGTGATCAAATATGAGCCTGACACAAGGATTGAGGACTTTGAAGAAAATCTCTTAAGAAACAGAGAGAGGGATATGCGGATGAAAATCACCTCCGTAGGTCCCCATCGAGATGATTTTGCTTTCTATATCGGTGATATTGATATACGAAAATTCGGTTCCCAGGGACAGCAGCGCACGGCGGCACTTTCTCTCAAATTATCGGAAATCGAATTGGTAAAGAAAATGACAGACGATACTCCTGTTCTGCTTCTGGATGATGTATTATCCGAGCTGGATTCCAACAGGCAGAATTACCTGTTAAACAGCATAGGTAATATCCAGACGATCATTACCTGTACCGGACTGGATGATTTTGTAAATAATCGCTTTGAAATTAATAAGGTATATAAAGTAACAGAAGGAACGATTTCTTCTGAGAAAGAGTAGGTAGCTTATGTCTAATGAATACGGCGCAGACCAGATTCAGATTTTGGAGGGTCTTGAGGCGGTAAGAAAGAGACCCGGTATGTATATAGGATCCACATCCTCAAGAGGACTTCATCATCTTGTTTATGAAATTGTGGATAACTCTGTGGATGAGGCACTTGCAGGCTTTTGTACGGAAATTAATGTTTTTATCAATGAAGACAATTCGATCACAGTTATCGATAATGGCCGTGGAATCCCTGTAGGTATCAATCATAAGGCAGGAATTCCTGCGGTTGAGGTCGTATTTACGATTCTGCACGCCGGCGGAAAATTCGGCGGCGGGGGCTACAAGGTATCCGGAGGTCTCCACGGCGTAGGTGCTTCTGTTGTAAATGCTCTGTCAGACTGGCTGGAGGTAGAAATCTGCAGCGAGGGAAAGGTATATAAGCAGCGCTATGAGCGCGGAAAAGCCTGCTATTCCCTAAAGGTAGTCGGAGAATGTGAGCCCGAAAAAACCGGAACGAAGGTTACCTTTAAGCCGGACGGAACGATTTTTGAGGATACTGTTTATGACTATTCCACATTAAAGACAAGACTTCGCGAGACTGCTTTTCTCACGAAGGGACTTAAGATCAGCCTGCATGATAAGAGAGAGGGTCAGGAACAGTCCAAAACCTTCCACTACGAGGGCGGTATCAAGGAATTTGTCGAATACCTTAACAAGAGTAAGGAAGCACTTTACTCCCAGATCATGTATTTTGAGGGCACAAAGAATGGTGTTTACGTAGAGGTTGCCCTGCAGCACAACGACACCTATAACGAGAGTGTCTATACCTTTGTCAATAATATCAATACTCCCGAGGGTGGCACACATCTGGTTGGTTTTAGAAATGCCCTGACAAAAACCTTTAACGATTATGCGCGCAGTAATAAGATTTTAAAAGAGAGTGAGCAGAATCTCTCCGGCGATGACATCCGAGAGGGACTTACTGCTATTGTCAGTGTAAAAATCGAGGATCCGCAGTTTGAGGGACAGACCAAGCAGAAGCTTGGAAACTCCGAGGCAAGAGGTGCGGTTGACAGTATTGTGAGTGAGCAGCTCACGTATTTTCTGGAGCAGAATCCTTCTGTAGCGAAGGTGATCTGCGAGAAATCGATTCTTGCACAGCGTGCAAGAGAGGCTGCGAGAAAAGCAAGAGATTTAACCAGAAGAAAAACAGCATTGGAGGGCTCTGCCCTTCCCGGTAAGCTTGCGGATTGCTCCGATAAGGATCCGAAGAACTGTGAAATATACATCGTAGAGGGAGATTCCGCAGGTGGCTCGGCAAAGACGGCAAGAAGCAGGGCTACGCAGGCAATTTTGCCGCTACGCGGAAAGATTCTGAATGTAGAAAAGGCAAGACTTGACAAAATCTATGCAAACGCTGAGATTAAATCCATGATCACCGCTTTTGGTACCGGTATTCATGAGGATTTTGATATAACGAAGCTTCGCTATGACAAGATCATCATCATGACCGATGCCGACGTAGACGGAGCCCATATCGCAACTCTGATGTTAACCTTTATCTACCGGTTCATGCCGGAGTTGATCAGACAGGGACATGTATATCTTGCGAAGCCCCCTCTTTATAAGCTGGAGAGAAACCGTCAGGTATGGTATGCGTACAGTGACGAGGAGCTTGACAAAATTTTAGCTGAGGTTGGGCGCGACCAGAATAATAAGATTCAGCGTTACAAAGGACTTGGAGAAATGGATGCGGAGCAGCTCTGGGAGACGACAATGGATCCTGAGAGAAGAATCCTTCTTCGTGTCAACATCAATGAGGATGATGAGGCAGAGGTTGACATCACCTTTAATACACTTATGGGTGATAAGGTGGAGCCGAGAAGAATTTTTATTGAAGAAAATGCAAAGTTTGTAAAGAATCTAGACATCTAAGCAGACGATTGGAAAGGCAAGAACAGATATGGATGAACAAATCTTTGACAAGATTGAAGAAGTTGATCTGAAGAAAAAAATGGAGGACTCCTACATCGATTATGCGATGAGTGTCATCGCATCGAGAGCGCTGCCGGATGTCAGGGATGGTTTAAAGCCCGTACAGAGAAGAGTTCTCTATTCCATGATTGAGTTAAATAACGGTCCGGACAAGCCACATCGTAAGTGTGCCCGTATCGTCGGTGATACCATGGGTAAATATCATCCCCACGGTGACAGCTCGATCTATGGTGCTTTGGTAAATATGGCACAGGAATGGTCTACCCGTTATCCTTTGGTAGACGGACACGGAAACTTCGGTTCTGTGGACGGAGACGGCGCAGCGGCAATGCGATACACAGAGGCAAGGCTTTCTAAGATTTCCATGGAGCTTCTTGCCGACATCAATAAGGATACCGTTGATTTTGCACCAAACTTTGATGATACCGAGAAAGAGCCGACGGTTCTTCCGAGCCGCTACCCGAATCTGCTTGTCAATGGCACGAACGGAATCGCGGTAGGTATGGCGACCAATATTCCGCCTCACAACCTTCGTGAGGTGATAAGTGCTGTCGTAAAGATCATCGATAACCAGGTGGAAGAGGACAGACAGACGGAGATTGAAGAGATCCTTAGTATTGTGAAGGCTCCGGATTTTCCCACCGGCGGTATTATCCTCGGAACAAAGGGTGCAGAGGAGGCATATCGTACCGGTCGTGGTAAGGTCAGAGTCCGCGCTGTCACCGATATCGAGACGATGGCAAACGGAAAGAGCCGGATCATCGTGACAGAGCTCCCCTATATGGTAAATAAGGCAAATCTGATTATCAAGATTGCCGATCTGGTAAAGGATAAAAAGATCGACGGCATCGTAGATATCCGCGATGAGTCCAACCGTGAGGGTATGCGTGTTGTTATTGAGCTTCGCCGTGATGCCAATGCCAATGTCATCATGAATCAACTCTATAAGCACACGGATATGCAGACCTCTTTTGGTATCATTAATCTGGCGTTAGTGAATAATGAGCCAAAGGTTATGAATCTTCTTGATATGCTCGGGTATTATCTTGCACACCAGAAGGATGTTGTCACAAGACGTACCAGATACGAGCTAAACAAGGCTGAGGAGAGAGATCACATCTTACAGGGCTTGTTGATCGCGCTTGATAATATCGATGAAGTAATCCATATCATCAGACACAGCGATAATACCCCACAGGCGAAGGAACGTCTGATGGAGCGCTTCGGTTTAACAGATGTGCAGGCTCAGGCAATCGTGGACATGCGTCTGCGTGCTCTGACCGGATTAGAGAGAGAGAAGTTAGAGAATGAGCACAAGGAATTGCTGGCGCGTATTGCCGAGTTAAAGGCCATTCTTGCCGATGAAAAATTATTGTTAGGTGTGATCCGTAAGGAGATTATCGAGATTTCGGATAAATACGGCGATGACAGAAGAAGCCAGATCGGATACGATGTCTACGATATCGATATGGAGGATCTGATTCCAAGAGAAAATACGATCATTGCCATGACGAATCTGGGCTATATAAAGCGTATGACGATTGATAATTTCAAATCCCAGAACCGCGGCGGCAAGGGTATTAAGGGAATGCAGACCATTGAGGAGGATTTCATCGAGGATCTGATGATGACGACGACGCATCATTACCTGATGTTCTTCACAAACTTTGGTCGTGTCTACCGGATCAAGGCTTACGAGATACCGGAATCCTCAAGGACCTCCAGAGGAACGGCAATCGTCAATATTTTGCAGCTAAATCCCGGTGAGAAGATTTCCGCGATGATTCCTGTCAGGGAGTATGACGAGAACAAAAATCTTTTCATGGTAACGAAAACCGGTACGGTAAAGAAAACCTCGATTATGGAATACAGTAATGTCCGCAAAAACGGTCTTGCTGCGATAAGCCTTCGTGAGGATGATGAGTTGATCGAGGTGAAGGTGACAGACAGCTCCTCTGAAATTTTCCTTGTCACGAAGCTTGGTATGTGTATCCGTTTCAAGGAAACCGATGTGCGTGCAACCGGAAGAACCTCTATGGGTGTCATCGGCATGAACTTAGAGGATGGTGATGAGATTGTCGGCATGCAGCTCAATACACAGGGCGATTATCTGTTGATCGCTTCGGAATATGGTCTTGGAAAGCGCACGGACATGAAGGAATTCAGTGTGCAGAAGCGTGGCGGTAAAGGTGTGAAATGCTATAAGATTACCGAGAAGACCGGCGATGTGGTAGGCGTCAAGGCTGTGAAGGAGGGTCAGGAGATTCTCATGATAACAACCGAGGGTATCATGATCCAGATTCCGACCGACCAGATTTCGATTGTCGGTAGAATCACTTCAGGTGTGAAGCTGATTGATTTGGAGAAGGGCGTCAAGGTCGCAAAATTTGCCAAGGTAAGAGAAAAGGTTTCACAGGATAACACGGAAATCGAGATTGAGATAGAAAGTTTATAATATTTTTAGAATAAAATATTGATTGGTTTATTTTAACCCGAAGAAACTGTGTTATAATTTCCTGTAACACAGTTTTTTTGATAGTTGTGTGCTCTGGCACATATTTGGAAAGGAATGTGCGATGAAATTTAAGACAAGAGTAATGATCACATTTTTTTCAATTATCATATTGCCGCTAACCTTGACATTTATTGCTTATCTCTGTATCAGTGCACGTGTCATGAATGTGGAGCATGGTTATGGTCTTTCTGACATGGACTATTCGATGGTTTATGATTCCGCACAGAATTTTGAAGAGCTGTCGAAGGATATTTTTATCAAAATAAAGAATCAGATTCAGAATGGGGAGGCGCGTCTTTCCGATCGCAGCTATTATGAGGAGTTGGCCGCAAAGATAGAGGATGATAACACGAATCTGATCGTGCGCAAGGATAATGAGATATTCTATACCACCAATGCGGAGATCGCCGGTGAGCTTATCCATACGCTTCCTGCTCATGGCTTTATCGAGGATGAGGAGCAGCTCGGTTACTATTACAATATGGGTCGCAAATCCATAAAGCAGCTCGACTTTCTGTTTGAGGATGGTGCAAAGGGCAGTATTTTTATCGTTGCGAGAAATACCGGTATCGTATCAAAGAAGCTTCTTCTGGATATGACGATCGCTATCATTATCATCATGATTTTTACCAGTATCATGCTAACGCAGTGGATTCAGAAGGGTGTGCTCAATCCTGTCAAGGAGCTCAACGTTGCGATGCAGAGGATTGCAGAGGGTAATCTGGAATACCAGCTTTTTGTTCCGTCTAATTGTGATAATGAAATATCCGAGCTTTATACGAACTACGAGGACATGCGGCTGCGCCTCAAGGAGTCGACGGAT